>JBDUCF010000159.1:0-6441 GCA_040003545.1 Pyrinomonadaceae bacterium
GCAGCGCTTCCTCCTCGGCAGGCTTCGGCATCTTGGCGGCTTCGATCTTTTCTCGAAACTGCGCAATTTCTTCGGCAAGTTCGTTGACTTCACCAAGTTCAGTCTGAATGGCCTTCATCTGCTGACGCAGGTAGAACTCGCGCTGCGAACGGTCGATGTCGGCGCGCGCCTGAGTATTAATTTCCTGCTGAACTGTCAGCACCTCGATCTCTTTGTTAAGCAGATCGTTGACCCGGCGCAGGCGCGCGGTGGTGTCGGCGATGTCCAGGACCGATTGAGCATCCTCAACCTTGAGTTCCAGGTTGGACGCTGACAAATCGGCGAGACGGCCGGCGTCGTCCAGATTGGCAATGATGGCCATGACTTCGGGCGAGATGTTTTTCCCCAGGTTGGCCGCCTTATCCATTGAACCGCGTACGTTACGGATCAATGCTTCCACTTCCAGCGAACGCTCGGGGGCGAGTGTTTCCTGCACTACATGCAAGTGTGCCCGCAGGTATTCTCCATCCGCGGCCACTGACTCGATTTCCGCGCGCGCCAGTCCCTGGACCAGCACACGTATGCGTCCATCAGGCAGCTTCAACATCCGCATGATCACCGCCACGGTTCCGATCTTGTAGAGGTCGTCAGCGGCCGGCTCTTCTTTGTCGAGATCCTTCTGCGACACCAGGAGAATCATGCGATTCTCGCCCAGGGCCTCGTCCACTGCCCGGATCGACCTTTCGCGCGAAACAAAAAGCGGCACGATCATGAAGGGATAGATCACGATGTCGCGCAACGGGAGGACAGGCAGATCGCTTGGAATCTGCAATTGCTGCTCGATGGCTTCCGGGCTGTCGAGCGTTTCTGCGGCTGCTATGCTATTGACAACAGCCATTTCATCTATTTCCGAGTCGCTCAAATGATTCCGTTCCTTAGTTTGTCTCTTTGATGGGGACTCTAAACTCCGTTCCCCGTCGGTCCTTTGTTTTTGGCAAGCGCACGATTAATACGCCGTTTGCCAACTCTGCTCTTGCTTCCTTGATATTAATGGTCCAGCGCAAAGGCACAATGCGACTGAAGTTTCCGTAACTACGCTCGGAGCATAGATGCGAAACAGTTCTCGGTCGTGGTATTCGCTTCTTTTTCTCCCCCCAGATTCGCAGCTTCGTGCCGGTCAAGCCAATCTTTATCTGCTCCGCCGCAATCCCGGGTAATTCCACTTTCACAGTAATAAAGCGTTCAGTTTCGCAAAGGTCGACCGGAGGTGACCAGGCCCCGGTGGCCAGTGGTGCATCGGCTTCAACTGCCTCTTGCAGCGTGGCAAACAGCCGGCCAATCCGGTCACGCAGGCGCTTAATTTCAAGCCGCTCGAGCCCTGTTGCGACTACTGCTTTCATAAGTCAACCAACTGGCAGCGAAGCCACTACGGATACGTCTGTATTACGGCGAATGCCGTTGCCGGTTTCATGCTCTCTTGGCGGCGCCACTGGCGCGAGCGCGCACCAGATGCTTTAGCTCATGCATGAATTCCGATACGTCTTCAAACTCCAGATAGACTGAAGCGAAGCGCACGTACGCCACTTTATCCAACTCCTTGAGACGGCGCATGATCATTTCCCCGATTTTGCTCGTTGGGCGCTCCCGTTCTGGCGACTCCTGCACATATTTCTCTACGGTATTAACGATTGCGTCGAGCTTGGCCGAAGGCACCGGCCTTTTTTCACAGGCGCGCAAGAGTCCCGCCATGACTTTGGTACGGTCAAAGCTCTCGCGCCGGCCGTCCTTCTTGATCACCATGTGCGGAATTTCGTCGATGCGCTCGTACGAAGTGAAACGTCGCTCGCATTTCAAGCACTCGCGCCGACGACGAATAGCATCTCCCTCACGAGATTCTCGCGAGTCCACCACCTTGTCTTCAATAAAACCACAAAAGGGACATTTCATATCAGCCTCATCACACCAAGTGAACACAATCTGGCCGGCGCTTTATTTACCGGCCACTGCAGTTTCCAACTCTTCCGTCCGAAGGGAAGGCATTTGCCGAATTTTCTCATCTTCGACCGCATGCTCGACCGAATCAGACGATGCGAGATGTCGCAGGCGGGCGATGTTGATGTCGCCACGCAGAAAGTAATAAACGCCGAAGATTACCGCCGGGGCAAAATCGACCAGATGCAGAACGATAGTGACACCCACCGCCTGCGCTCGCTCAATTCCCAAAAAAAGCAGACCCGCAGCGGTCGCGGCGTGAAAAGCGCCAGCCGCGCCTCCGGGAGTTGGAACAATTGACCCGACCATTGACCAGCCTAAAACAAACAGCGTCTGACTAAGACCAAAGGGCATGCCGAAAGCCCGAAACACCAATAGATTCGCCGCGGCAATCGATAACCACAGCAGCAAGCTCCATCCGGCCGTGATTGCCAGATCACGACGATTTGCCAGCACGCCGAGGGCAACAGCCAGTTGTTCCAACAGCGATATGAACCCGCGCTTTACGCGAGCCGGAATCAGTCGCGAGCGCGATAGTTTGGCGTCCAGCCAGAGTAGAATGCTTTCGGATCTGCGCTTGAACCAAACCAGGAGGCCAAGGCCTATTACTGCCGCCAGCACCAGCACTACTCCCGTCGCCCGCACACCCGAGAGACCGGCCAGACTGTTAGCGGGAAGCCGAAACCATAAAAGGTTTAGTGCGAAGAGTGACAGCACCGTCATCGAGTCGTAGATTCGTTCGACGACTATGGTGACAAAGGCTGCCCCCGGGCGAACTCTCCGATCGCGCATTGGCAAGACAACCGGTCGCACGACTTCGCCGACTCGACCGATCAAAAACACAGCCGTAAAACCGACAGTTGTAGCGACAAACAGCTCTCGTATACTGGCCGGAGTCAGTGGCGCCAAAAGCGCTCGCCACCTCAAGGCACGGATCAAATATGCTCCGCAAACAATCATTGCGGCAGTTGCCACCAAACGTCCGTCGGATTGACGAACCGCGCTCTTCACCTCTGCCCAGTCCAGTCCGCGCCCGAACCACCAGAACATGAGTCCCGCCAGCAGGAGTAGCGCTGCGAATTCCAGGTATTTACGCAAAGTTAGATCTCAGCAGTCTTACCAGGTTCGAGGGCACCAGATCACAAGGCATAACTTGACACCCGGCGAACGGTAACCACAAGATGTTGGGTGGCTCCGCAAGGCTACAATAGTAACCTGTGAAGGCGCAAGCGAGGGACGACCCAGGGTGATAACTTCAGTCTCAGTCGGCAGTCCTCTTGCCGGAAGGTGAGGCACTGAATCGCGGAACTTTGCGTCTGGGCGCGTCGTAAGTCGCCTCGGGAACAACAATTTCCCTCGTGAGACGCAGTGAATCGAGACGATTAGGGAGACTAACCGTGGGGGCTGCGAAAAGCTTGGCGGTCAGCGCTGGTGCAGAATTGGTCAGACGATGCCGCAAGGGTGATGGGGCGGCCTGGGAAGAAATTGTTCAGAGCTATTCACGCCGCATTTACAATCTCGCTTACCGGTTTACCTCACGCGCTGATGCCGCAGAGGATCTCACTCAGGAAGTCTTCATTCGCATCTATCGCTCCCTGGATCAATATGACTCCAAACAAGGTGATTTGCAGAACTGGCTAATGCGATTAGCGAGGAACCTGATTATCGATGACTACCGGCGCCGGCAGCGAGCGCCACAGAACGCTCATGCAGATGATCTCGAAGATCATACTTATCATTTGAAGTCGAAGACTGGTTCGGTGCACACGGAGATGGAAAGGCGCGAGTTGGGTAAGCAGGTACAAGCTGGTATCGACAAACTCTCGGCCGATCTTCGGACCTGCGTAATTCTGCGAGACATCGAGGAGCTGAGCTATCAGGAGATTGTTGATCTGTTGAAGATACCGGAGGGAACAGTGAAGTCGCGCATCAATCGCGGCCGGATTGAACTGGCAAAGATACTTCGACGCATGCGTGTGGTGCAGATGGAAACGTAGATGAATGGAATTCAATAGGAAAGAAACGAGTTACTAATGTTTTGCGCTGATTTTGAGAATAACTTAAGTGACTATTTCGACGGGACCTTGAATGTCGAAACGCATCAGGTGTTCGTTGAACACGCCATGCGTTGCCCGGTTTGTCACGATCTCCTGAGCGAGGTCAAGAACACATTGCAAGCGTGCGCGGTCAACGCGGTTCCTGAGCCGAGCGCGGAACTGGAGGCGCGGATTCTCTTGAGGACCATGCCGTCAACGGTTATGGCCTGCAGTGAATTTGAAGAATATCTGACCGATTATCTGGATGGCTTTTTGCCGGCGGCTCTTTATCATCGCTGGGAACGGCATGCGGCTCTTTGCGAACAGTGCACTGATTTGCCGGGCGAAGTGGTGCGGGCCATCGGAGCTTGCTACACCTACATCGGTGAGGAAAGACCGTTGCCCGCCGGGCTGGACGCGCGCATTCTTCAAGCCACCTTGGGAACTGGGGAGCTTGAAACACTGCGTGAATCGTTTAGCACGCGCCTCGCTGCCGGGTTGCGTTTGTGGTTGGATCCGATCGTGTCGCCGCAACTTGCTACCGTAGCGACGATGTTACTGGTTGCGGTGTTCGTGCTTACCAGCACTGTTTCTGCGGATGGATCCATTAGTGGCATGTACAGGGCGAGCTTGAGATTGGCGCGACAGACTTATGTGGGTGGGGCCACCACGGCGGTGAAGGGAGCGGAGCTTTCCGACGATCTCAAGCAGATTGCCGGAAGCGTGACTGAGCTGGTCAGCAAAGGCAGCCAGAAAAAGGATAGTAGCGGAACGGATAAACCAAATTCGAAGAATGAAGATTCTCAGCAAAAGAAGTAGTAGGACAGACATTCCTGTCTGTCGTTGATAATCTGCGGCAACTGTGACAGGCAAGAATGCCTGTCCTACAATTAATTGATGTATTGCGCTTATCACACTAAGAATCCCGCCGCCGTGCAATGCAGTAACTGCGCGAGGCCTCTTTGTCCCGCATGCGATCATCGCCTTCGCGGCTTTCCTTTCTGTCAGGATTGCATAATTAGCGGGGTCGAGCTTTTGCGTCAGCAATCGAGCGCCCAGCCGCGTCCCCTTGTTCGCCGTAGAACGTCGCCTTTCATAGCCACCCTGCTGTCGTTCGTTCCCGGCCTGGGCGCGGCTTATAACGGCCAGACTTCGAAGGCCATCGTTCACTTCGCCATCTTTGCGAGCTTTTTCCAGATGGCGGTCGTCACCGACGGCGTGCAGTTTTTCATTCTCGGGGTTATCGGCACCTGGCTGTTTGCCGCGGTAGATGCCTGCCGCACAGCACAATTAATGCGCTCCGGTCTGGCGCCAGGCGAGGAAGAGGATGTCATCGCCCGTCGACTATACGGAAATCCATTTGCCTGGGGCCTTACCCTGATGGTTCTGGGTATCGTCTTCCTTTTGCATACGCTGCTCGGAGTACACCTGCCGGTGCGGCAGTTGCTGCCCGTCGCTCTGGTGGCGCTGGGAGGGTATATGTTGTTCGACTACCTGCGCCGGCGTCGCGGTCGCGATCAAACAATTCGATCCTTTGATTCCCTTCGTCCACCGCCGTCGGTTGTGGCCACCGGGGCGCTGGATCAGTCCAGGTACGGTACTGGGGACGTCGTAACGCAAATATCGCAGCGTGGAATCGGCCCCGCGCCATTCCAGCATCGACCGTGAAAGTGAACCTCGCGAGAGGATCAGAGGGATTGTTATGGCTCTTCTCTTGAAAATGTTTGGCAGTCTTTTGGCACTCGTGTTGCTCGTGGTTGCTCTCCTCCGCTATCTTATTGGACTGGTCGGTTTTCTGCTGGTGTTGGTAAAATTCGCCATTGTCGTCGCCTTTATAGGGCTGATGGTGCTAATAGTTGTGGCGATGTTACGCGCGCGATCGCGCGCCCGCGCCGAAAGCGAAGATTTCTAGCCGAGGATTTCACCGCCGCCCTAAATTCCTGACATCTTTATCGCATCTCCAGGCGCCAATTGGCGCCTGTTTTCGTGAGGCGCTGTTGGTTGCATCGTCCACTTTGGTGTGATAGGGTGCGCCTTCCTTGTTAGCGTTCAGGCTGATGCGGCCACAAGCCAGCGGCACCTAAAGTATTCGGGTCATCCGTTGCAAAAGTCCAAGCAGGATCAATAGCTAATCCCTCGTATAGGTTCACTCCGCATAGGGGCCCTCATCCGGCAACTATGCCTTTCTTGGTCGACCGCACAAACTTTGCCCACCGGTTCCATGCGCGGCTACGACAGAGGACTAGACAAGATGACCAGAGATGACCGTTTCTACGCATTCATAGTCGCCCGAACTTCCCATTCTCGTTCACACATCCGTCGCATCTGTCTTCACAAACGCTGGCTGAAGGTCTTCGCAGCGCTTCTACTGGCGGTGCTCTGTAGCCTTCTTTATGGCTTCTATGGTCTGACGCAACAGGCCCAGCATCTTCGC
>JBDUCF010000160.1:0-6410 GCA_040003545.1 Pyrinomonadaceae bacterium
CGAGTGGCGATAGAAGAGCGCACCTCCCTTTCGCCCGACGCTTTGACGGGAATGGAGGCATCGCTTCGTTTTGCCGGGCCGGAAACAATGGACACCAAAATCTACGGGCGTCTGACGGCATGGCAGAACTGGATATTCCAACGGCCCAACGCGGTCGGCCCGCAAGGCGCGCTGACGAATTATGGCAAGCCGACGCAGGCGCAATTTGATTACAAGAGGACTTAGCCGCAGATGAACGCGGATAGACACAGATAGGAATATATCTTCTCCGCGAGCATCCGCCTTTATCCGCGGCTGGATCGGTGACTATCATGAATCTTTACGATCGCATTCCAAACAACGTAAACCTTTCCCAAGACAAGAAACTCCAGCGCGCTCTGGAAAAATGGCTGCCGAACTATCTTGACTGGTGGCGCGAAATGGGTCCGGACGGGTTCCAGCAGAAGGACGTTTACCTGCGCACCGCTATCAGTGTCGAGCCTGAAGGCTGGGCCAACTTTGACTACGTGAAGATGCCTGACTATCGCTGGGGCATTTTCCTGGAGCCCCCGAAGCCCGATGCGAAGATCGGTTTTGGCGACAACTATGGACAACCTGCCTATCAGGAAGTGCCCGGCGAGTTTCGCAACTCGTTGCGCCGCATCATCGTCACGCAGGGCGATACTGAGCCCGCTTCCGTCGAGCAACAGCGCGAGCTGGGAAAGACCTGCCCTTCGCTTTACGACATGCGCAATCTGTTTCAGGTAAACGTCGAAGAGGGCCGTCATCTCTGGGCTATGGTTTATTTGCTACAGCGATATTTCGGCCGTGACGGCCGCGACGAAGCCGATGCACTGCTGGAACGTCGCAGCGGAAATCCGGACAAGCCGCGCATCCTGGAAGCTTTCAATCAGCCCTGCGACGACTGGCTCAACTTTTTCTGCTTCACGATGTTCACGGACCGTGACGGCAAGTATCAGTTGTCGGCGCTGGCGGAGTCGGGGTTCGAGCCGCTGGCGCGCACCTGCCAGTTTATGCTGACTGAAGAAGCACATCACATGTTCGTGGGCGAGACCGGGATCGGCCGCGTCGTCAAACGCACCGGGCAATTGAGGCGCGAAAGCAAAGACGGCGACGTGCGCGAGTTAGGCGGTATTCCGCTGGAGATCATTCAGCGCTACATAAACTTCTGGTACAGCTATTCGCTGGATCTTTTTGGCGGCGAGATTAGTTCGAACTCGGCGGACTTCTTCGCGGCCGGATTGAAGGGCCGGTACCAGGAACAGAAAAAGTATGAAGACCACATCGCCGCGAATGATATGTACACCTTGCTGGCAGTGGAAGACGGCCAACTAAAGCCGCGCGAAGTTCCTTTGCGCAATGCTTTGAATGAAGTCCTGCGTCAGGAGTACGTCAAGGATTCCGAGCGGGCGCTGGCCCGTTGGAATAAATATCTGGGCGAAGAAGGCACTAGCGAGAAGCTTTATTTGCCGAGCACGCGTTTCCACAGGCATGTTGGAGAGTATGCCCTTTATTCTTTCGACATTGAGGGCAACCTCATCGACTACGATGAATTCAAGCGGCGGAAATTGGAATGGCTGCCAACCATCGAGGACCGGGAGTACGTGCGGAGTTTGATGCACGCGGTTACCGAGCCCGGCAAGATTGCGAGCTGGATTGCGCCTCCCGCCGCGGGCGTGAAGGGCAAGCCATTCGAGTTTGAGTACGTGCGGCTATGAAAGCGGGAGATGGCTTTGTGGCTTTGCCACCTGATGTGCGGTGGGGCTCTGCCCCACCGTCACGGTGCTCTTAACTCTTCAGGGCTATGCCCTGAAATGGGGCGCAGCCCCGTAAACCTTAGGGCACTTGCCGGAAGGTCATAGACCTTCCGCACATCAGAGGGCAAAGCCCGGCGAGGTTAATTGCATCAGTGCTGACGCTTGAGTTCTTATGACTGCAAATCCTTTACCAGACCTTTCGCGCTACGACCAGAAGCTGGAGTTTATCCTGCGCACGGCGGCCGGTATCTTCGCCGAGAAGAGCTATCATGCCACTTCCATGCGGGGCATCTCGCGAGCGACCGGCGTCAGTCTGGCCGGGCTTTATCATTACTGCAGCTCGAAAGAAGAGCTCCTGTTTCTGATCCAGGACAATTGCTTTGCGCGCGTGTTGGAACGGCTGGAAGAGCGCCTGCGCGAAACCAGGGACCCGGTTGAGAAGCTGCGCATCTTCATTGAGAATCACCTGTCATTCTTTGCCGCGAACATGGCTGAGATGAAAGTCCTGTCGCACGAGTCCGATTCGCTCGAGGAAGAATTGCATGCCCGCGTTTCAAGCAAGAAGCAGAAATACACAAAACTGGCTCGCGGTATCCTCAGCGACGCGCAGCAGCTGCAGGACGAAAAGCCCGCGGTTGATCTGACGGTGGCCACTTATGCTCTGTTCGGAATGATGAACTGGATTTACAATTGGTACGACCCGCGCGGTAAGCTTTCTGTCGACCAGGTAGTGAAGAACATCACCAGTCTTTTTCTTTCGGGATTTCTCGGTGGGGCGTCCGCAGAAGCGCTCGATGTTACGCCGGCAAAAACCGCCGAGCGCCTTAGCGTCTGGCGCGCGCCCCAGCGCACCCGCAACGGACTCGCTTGAAGAGCGGTCGGGTTCACCAAGTCTTATTGGAAGATTTCGTAGAGTAGTGATCTAAGTTTGACTGAAGGAGTACTTAAAAGATGGCCGCAGCCGAAGCGAAGGTGCAGGATGAACCGCAGGACGTGAAAGGCCCTTTGGTTGAATACCGCGCTGAGAAGGGAGTGGCATGGATTCTTCTCAACGATCCGCCGGCGAATACCTACAGCTACGAAATGATGCAGGAGCTGGATCGCGCGATTCTCGCCGCCCGCATGGATGAAAGCGTTCAGGTGATCGTGCTGAGCGGGAAGGGCGAGAAGTTCTTTTGCGCGGGAGCAAACATCCAAATGCTCGGCGATGTAACCCCCACCTTTAAGTACTTCTTTTGTCTACACGCGAACGAAACGCTTTCCCGTCTGGAACAAACACCCAAGCTGGTAATTGCCGCGATCAACGGCCACTGTGTTGGCGGCGGTCTGGAAGTTGCGATGGCTGCGGACCTGAGGCTGGCGCGAAAAGGTGCGGGCAAGATGGGCCTGCCGGAAGTTTCACTCGGCGTTCTGCCGGGAACCGGTGGCACGCAGAGGCTAACCCGTCTGGTAGGCAAGTCGAAGGCGATTGAATTGATGGCGGGCGGCGAGCTATTTGACTTTGAGCGCGGAGAGCAGCTCGGCATCATTAATCAAATCTTTGCAGCTGAGTCGGCAGAGGACTTCATGCAGCAGGTAACGGACTATGCGCGCCGCTTCACGCTGCCGGGCAAAGCCTCGCAAGCAGTCGGCCGTATCAAGCGCGCGGTCCAAACCGGCGCCGAGATTCCTTTCGAGTCGGCTCTGGCGCTCGAGCGCGAGTTGCAGCAGCAACTGTTTCAATCGGAAGATGCCAAAGAAGGACTCGACGCCTACGTAAATAAGCGCAAGCCTCAGTTCAAAGGAAAGTAAATGTCAGTACCACCTGCGATAGCGGGTGGGTTCTCCAATCGCTGTTGCCCTCCGGCTATCGCAGGTGGTACTGACAGAATTGCGTGCAGTTATGGCATACGAAAACCTAAACATCACCGACGACTCCGGCATTGTTACGATCACGCTGAACCGTCCTGACAAGCTCAATGCGTTTGTGGGTCACATGCGGCGGGACCTTGCGGAGGCGCTGGAGCAAGCGGGCAGCGACCGGGGAGTGCGGGTCGTGGTAATCACGGGCGCGGGGCGGGCATTCAGTGCCGGCGGTGATGTGGCGACGATGGCCGAGCTGATGGAGCGCGAAGATACGGAGGAATTTGCCAGACTTCTCGGCGCTGCCCGCCGCGTTGTGCTGGCGATCCGGCAAATGACCAAACCGGTGATTGCGGCAATCAATGGGCCGGCATCTGGAGCGGGATGCAACCTGGCGCTGGCTTGCGACCTGCGCCTCGCCGCGGAGAGCGCCACCTTCACCCAGTCGTTCGTTCGCGTGGGACTTCATCCTGACTGGGGCGGCACGTATTTTCTGTCGCGCCTGGTATCACCAAGCAAGGCGTGCGAGCTTTTCTTTCTTGGTGATGCAATTGACGCGCAGGAAGCTCACCGCCTGGGTCTGGTGAACCGAGTGGTCCCTGATGATCAGCTGGTAGGGGAGACGCAAAAGTTGGCTGAACGATTAAGAGATGCCCCTCCCGATCCGATAGCAGCGGCGAAGCAAGCCGTCTATATGGGCCAAAGCGAAACGCTGGAGCGTATGCTGCAGTACGAGATGGAAACGCAATTGCGCTGCTTTGAATCGCAGGATGCGAAAGAGGGCGTGCGTGCATTTCTCGAGAAGCGCGATCCGAAGTTCACGGGGTATTAAACGTCCCACAAACTTTAGTTTGTCGATTCAGTTGAGCAGTTAAGAACATCGACAAACTGAAGTTTGTCGGACATCCAAAGCGGGGTCTGCCGACACATCGGGATTGCCACCGCACTCCATATTTCGACATTTCGACGATCATGAAATTGGATGGCAGAATAGCGCTAGTCACTGGTGGGGGCCGCGGTATTGGCCGCGCCATCGCCCTCGCGTTGGCGCGTGAAGGTGCGGCTGTCGCCCTGGCTGCGCGCACATCAGAGCAAATCGAACAGGTTGCAAGTGAAGTTCGCGCTGAGTGTGAAGTTGATGCCATCCCCATTGTCTGCGATGTCGGCGATCGCGTCAGCGTTCAGCAAATGTTCGATCAGGTAGCAGGAAAGTTTGGCCGTGGCCCTGACCTGCTGGTGAACAACGCAGGGACTGCGGAAAGCGCAACGCTCGAGAGGACTACTGACGAGCTGTGGCAACGGCTGATAGCCGTGAACTTGAGCGGCACTTTCTATTGCCTGCGGGCAGCGTTGCCGGATATGGTGGCACGCGGTTGGGGCCGGGTCATCAACATCGCCTCGATTGCCGGCAAGACCGGTGCGCCGTACATTGCCGCCTACTCAGCCTCCAAGCATGGTGTGCTGGGATTGACGCGAAGTGTAGCCCTGGAAGTCGCGGCTAAAGGGATAACGGTAAATGCGATCTGTCCGGGCTATGTCGATACGGAAATGACTTCGCGTAGTATTGAAAACATTACTAAGAAAACCGGGAAGAGCGCAGACGATGCGCTGGCAGTCCTTAAGCGCACGAGCCCGCAGAATCGTCTGGTTACAGTGGAAGAGGTCGCGACGCTGGCGTTGCTGCTGGCTTCTGAAGATGGCCGCGGCATTAATGGCCAGGCGATCAATGTCGACGGCGGCACGGTGCTGTATTGATTTTGGAGTGCGCCGGCAGAGCGAAGCGGCGACGGCGCTTTTGATTGGATCTTACTTCTGAGCGCACACAATTAGAGACATCCAAAGCGGTGTCGCGCTACGCTTGCCACCGCACTCCAGAAGAAGCGCGGCCCGATAATAAATAATGCCATTCACGTTCATCAATCCTGAATCACTGGGAGCGCCAAGTGGCTACGCCAATGGCGTCCTGGCTGAGCCGGGCGGCCGTCCGCTTTTTATCGCGGGCCAGATTGGTGGGAACGAGCATCAACGAATAGTCAGCCCTGATCTGGTCGAGCAATTCGATCGCGCGTTGGCGAATGTCATCGTCGTTGTCACCGCAGCAGGCGGCCAACCGGAACAGATCGCGCGGCTAATCATTTATGTTACGGACAAGAATGACTATAGAACGCGAATGAAAGAAATTGGCGCACGATACCGGGCGCACATGGGCAAGCACTTTCCCGCGATGGTTCTGGTTGAAGTGAAAAGCCTGCTCGATGACGATGCAAAAGTAGAGATCGAAGGCATTGCCGTCTTGTAGCGCCCTTGTTGATTTGCGCTTTGCCGTACTTACCATGACTCTGCGAGGAAAACCTCCATGTACCAGAAATTAACCACGTCGATCGCAATACTGCTTTTGGTTTTTGCCGTGTCTTGTTCACTGCTGCGGCCTAAGAGTCCCTTGACCTGGCATGTCACGCTGCAGATCGACACCAGCGCGACTGATCGTGAAGCTGCGGTAAAACAGACTGTGGCGATTATCGAAAGCCGCCTGAACGCTTTTGGTGTGTCCGGATCTCAAGTGCGACCGCAGGGCGATGCAGCGCAGGGTCGAATCATCGTAAACCTCCCCGATGTTCCCGACCGCGAACGCCTGAAGACGCTAATCACTGCCAGAGGAAAACTGGAATTAACAGCAGTCGTCACTCCACCAAGTCCAGCTCCCGTTCGGACATACAACTCCCGCGAAGAAGCAATTGCCTCAATGGCCTCTCTCGGTGGGACTGTCCCGGCGAATCGCCGCCTATTGCCATATACAGAACGCGACGAACT
>JBDUCF010000006.1:0-21455 GCA_040003545.1 Pyrinomonadaceae bacterium
CGTAGCAACGTTTCGGGTGCTATCTGTCTCTAAGACCGCGAGGCGCGTCCGGCTCGGGAGTTATCGGACATGCCTCGCATTTCCATGAACCAAGGTAGCGTTTTTATGAACACACTATTCTCACGTTCGGGCGGCTCCACTTTACTAATGCTGGCCCTGTTGTTTAATACCGCAGCTCAGAGAGGCGCGCCGCAGACTGGCCCGCGTTCGCCCTCCGACACGGTGCGTGAGTTCTACAAAGCGATGCGCGAGCGCCGTATTCGCGAAGCCTTCGCGATGTCGATCTACAAACCCGCTATTGACGGTTTGAAGCCGGAAGAATTTGCTGACCTGCGCCCGGACTTTGAAAGGATGGCGGCGATCGTTCCAGAGACGATTGAAATCAATGGCGAACAAATCAGCGGCGATGCTGCCACTGTGTTCTTGAAGGTTCCAGATCCGGAAAAGGGTCCGCAACCCGAGCCGTTGGCCCTGATACGCGTAAAAGGCGTTTGGATTATCGGCGATAAAGCGAGTCAGGAAATCGTAAAGAAGGCAGGCAAGAATTTTTTCTTTAACGCTCGGATCGATATGCACCAAAATGAAGTACAGGAAGTACTACGGCGCATTCCTGTGGTCCAGGTGGTGTACAGCTCTCAGCACAACGGAGTGTTTGCCGACCTGCCCACTCTTATCAACGTTGGTCTGATGCCGAAGGACATCGAAGGAACGGACTCCACGGGTTATCGCTTCCATCTTGCGTTGGCTCCGAATGCAAAGAGCTATACCGCCGGCGCAGAGCCCGCGCGCTATGGGCGCACCGGCCGGCTTTCTTTTCTCATCGACCATACCGGAATGATTAAGAGCGTGGACACCGGCGGCAAGCCTCTGACTCTTGAAGCCCTGAAGAAAGACGCTTCAAAGAAGTAACGCCCATTCCCTTTCAAAAATCCGAGTCGGCTTCCAAATAGTTGGGTACAAGGCATGACCACCTCGCTTCCGCGCCGATCCGGTACACTCCACTTAGTACGGTTCAGACAGGCTCCAGGAATAACCCGGAGCTCGCCTGAACCTTCGGCCTTATTCATTTTCGGTTGCAGGTCATCGCTTCGCAAACTACAATGCTGAAGCGAGCTTTCGCATACCCTGCCCTCTACCCTTCAATACACGCACGCTTCGAGGGCCACAATCGGAGTAGTTAGTTGCACGTCCATGCCAGAATTCTTTCGATCGTTAGCAGGGCGGTTACGTGAATACATCAAAGACCGCCGCCACGCCGAGCGCCGTCAGGTGCGTCTGTCGATCTCCGCTTCATTCATCGAGAAAACCAAAAAGCTAAATAGCCGCCGGCCGCTGACGACGTTGAAGGGCTACACGCACGACATTAGCGGCGATGGCCTGGCTATAGTTATGCCATCAATACATATTGATGGACATTATCTGGTCGGCGAGGGACGCACACTGGTAGTCGAACTCCAGCTGCCTGATGGGCCAGTCCAGATCAATGTTGTTCCGGTTCGCTATGAAAGAATGGAAGAGGATGAAACCGAGACAGGCTATTTGATTGGCGCGCGCATAATGGAGATAAGCGATCCGGACCGTGAACGGTTCATGGCGTATATTGGCACCTTACTCCCCGGATGACCGACTCGACTGGCAGAAGCTCCTTCACCCCTCGTGGTTCAACTCTGGAAACAAAGCTGCCTCTGCACCGGTTCTAAATAAAGAACAACCAGCCGAACGCCTGCGGCACGTGAAAGTTTGGCCCGGCTGTTCGAGTGGGCTGCCATGCCAGGTAACCTCTGTTCTCGCCTGCCCCGACGCAGCGGAACAGATTCGCGCGCCAGCGTTCACCATTTTCCGGCTTCTTAATCGAATCACTCCAGGGGATGCGGATCACAATTACGACACTATCTTCTTCAGCGCGGGCGGCCGCTGTCATTCCGGACTCAAATTTCCAATCCGTTTCGCGCAGCTCCGCCTGATGATGAATCGCCAGATCGAGCCACTCGCCGGTGGGCGCAGCCTCAAGCTCGAAATAGCGCTCGGGCCTGTTCGGATCCGGCGCGAGGTAGATCTCGCAAACGTCGCGATCCCAGAGGCCAATCGTTTTCTTCTGAGTTTGGGGATTAGGACTGACGACCAGAGGCTCGCCTTGACGACAAGTGAAGCGAACGCAGAGTGCTTCGTTCGACCAGAGAATGCGCGCTTCGGCATGGCGCCGAGGAGGCGCCGGCTCTCCCGACCAGTAGCGCGTAATCGCAACGGGATTGGCCCTTTCCCATTCAGGGTCCCGCAGATCTCCAACGCGAACGCCGGCGGTCCACGGGACTTCAATCTCGGCGCGAAGCTCGTTCATCACCGTCTTTCCCGAAGAAAATCTGTGGAGTCTGGCCTGATCATGGCTTAATGACTAAAACTCCGCGCCCCTATGTTAGAACAAACTTCGCACCCAGCCGCCGTCCACCTGCAGTGTTACCCCTGTGATGTACGAAGCTCGTTCAGAAGCGAGAAAAGCGACCGCGGCGGCAATTTCTTCGGCGGTGGCGAGACGACGCATCGGCACCTGTGCGGCCCACATCTCGATCGTTTCTGCTTTTGATTTGCCCAGGGCGCGGGCACGCGTCGCGGCAAGCTCATCCTGGTGCTCGGTGAGTGTGTAGCCGGGCGCGATATTGTTCACCGTCACGCCTTCGGCTGCTACTTCGTTGGACAGTGTCTTAGCCCAACCTGTCAGACCGGCGCGCACGGTGTTTGAAAGCAGCAGGCCTTCGATCGGTTGTTTGACGGAAACGGAAGTTATGTTAACGATGCGTCCCCAGCGGCGCTCGCGCATACCGGGCAGCACCAACTGCGCCAGCCTGATAGCAGAAAGCGCATTGAGCTCAAAGGCTTTGCGAAACATTTCCAGATCCGTGGCCGCAAACACGGACGAGGGTGGGCCACCGGCATTAGTCACCAGAATGTCGATGCGACCTGCCTGTTCGAGAGCAACAGAGACCAGTCGCTGCACCGCTTCGTCATCAGTTACGTCCGCCGCGATGCCTGCGACCGTCGCTCCTGTCTCAGCATGAATCTTTTTCGCAGCTTCGCTCGCGTGTCCTTCGTCTCTTGAGCACAGAAACAGCCGCACACCTTCCCGCGCCAACTCGCGGGCCGCAGCGAAACCGATTCCCCGGCTGGCTGCCGCTACCAACGCCACGCGGTCTCGTAGTCCAAAGTCCATCCGGTTTACCTCACCTCGGCCACGCATCTATCGATCAAACGCTTTGGATCGTCATCATAAAAGATCCGGGCCTTTGTCGGCTTCTGAAAAGTTTCGATGATTCGCGCAACTTCATCAGCCGCGCCGCCGGTTTGTGTCAGGCAGCCGATAATCTTTCCTTCGTCATAGGCAATGGTGAATTCGTTGAGCGCCCCCATCGACCCGGCAATGAAAAGGACAATATCGCACGAACGTACCAGCACAACGTTGCGGCCCTTCAATCCGAAGCCGGTATAAATGATCGCGTCACAGGCATCCGTCGGCAAATCGTATTTTTCGACATGCTCGCCTTCATTACTTCCGGGAGAGATTCCAATGTGCAACGTTCTAGCTCGGTGCGCCGCCTGACCTGCGACGTGCACCAATCCAGTAGTCGCGCCCGTTAGTAGAACTACGTCTTTACTGGCGATAGCGCGTCCCAGCCCCTCGGCCTTTTCGCGCAATGTAGCGCCTGGGCCTTCAGGCAAAGCGTCGGCGGCCGAACCCATTACTCCGATTCGGATCTTCACAACAGGCCCTTCTCTCTTTCAAGTTCTACTTCTGCAATCATGTCTCCAGCGCTTGCATCCGCCGGGAGTGAATCCCGAGCACCAAGGTCATCTTTCTGAACTCTGTTCCGCCATTTTTCGGTCAGCAGCCAAACTACACCAGGCATCAGGAAGAATGTGCCAATCGCGATCGTGACTGTGCGAGGTGAAAAGCCAAATCGATCCAGCATCTCGCCGGTTAGGTAGTTTGACGTCGCCATCGTCAGCGTCAAGAGCGCCAGTTCGGCGGCAAAAACGCGGCCCCGAAATCGATCTTCGACAGTTTGTTGCAACAGCACCGTCGAGAAGACCCAGAGGATACTGCCGCCCGTATGCGCGATCGCTAATACAATCAAAGCGAAGATGAAATTGCGCGCGCTGCCAAAAGCAATATAGAACGCTCCGCCGATGATGAACGCAATTCCTATCGAGGTTTGCATGCGCCGAGGAACATCACCGGCCAGGCGACGGGCGGCGATTGGCCCCACCGCAGTGCCAATTCCGCGGGCTGCGAACAACACACCGATGCCGGTGGCGGTGCTTCCTCCCACCGGAAAGATCTTTTCGCCAAACACTGCCAGCAGCGTAAGTATGCCGCCGCCCAACCCCCACGAAGGCTTGACCAGCAGCAACGCCAATACTCGCGGCCGATTCTTGACGTAACGGGCGCCTTCAATCGTGTCAGTGATTCCCAGCGCCCTGGCTAAGGTGATTTTGCTTTTCTCCCTGATGGGACGCGGGGGAAAACCTACGCTGGCGACCAGCAGAGCGGAGCCAATGAAAGTGAAGGAGTCCAACACGAAAGCGGTATCAGTCCCAAACCAACCGGTTACCAGACCGCCAACCGCCGCGCCCAGCGTTAGCATGGCCGACCAGGTAACCGACGCTATTGCGTTGGCCGGCAGCAGTTCGCGGTCCGAAACAATCGACGGGATCGCCGCGGTCTTTGCCGGCTCGAAAAAAGTAGAGAAACCCAGTTGAAGAACTGTCAGCGTGTAAACCAGCCACATCTGGTCCGCCCGGCGCACCAGAAGAAAGCCGAGCACGACGATCGCCCGGAGCAAATCGGAGATGATCATGATCGAGCGGCGGCTGAATCTGTCAGCCAGGACACCCGAAAGCGGCCCGATGAAAAAAGTGGGAAGGAACCGGGCAACGAGAACCAGACCAACCGCCCGGCCTGAACCCGTTAGGTTCAGGACGATTGTGTAGATGGCAATGGTGTCGAACCAATCTCCCAGCTGGCTGACGACCTGACCCAGCCAGAGACGACGAAAGGCACGATTGCTTCGTAGCAGTTCGACGTAACCAACCCGCTTATGTGATTCCAAGCCTTTGTGAAGTGCCTGACCCAACTGCCCACCGTCCGTTTAAGAGTTGAAGTGCAGGTTGCACTCAGGCGCGGCGCATTGTCAATGCGAGTTAACTGACGATTCTGGTTGCTTAATTCGCTTTCCTCAAAGCGTTCTGACCGAAAATTCAACCTGACCTGTCACAATGATTGGCTGATTGATGCCGGCTCTCAAGCAGGGTCGTCAGTCTCAAGAAACCCCAAGCATTAAGAGGTAGGCCCCACAAACTTGACCATCCACACTGCGGCACATTGCTTGTTAAGAGGAGAGTGCGGCTAGGGCGTTACGCGCTATAGGGCTCACCGCACTGAGCCCGCTAGCCGCGTTTGGATTAAAACTATGGAGCTTTCCCTCCTAACAGCCTTGAGAAGGCGTCTGCTGAAATCTCACCCCCAAAACAGGCGGGCGATGTGCCCTTTGCCCGTCTCTTGCCCGGTTCGGCGCCGGAAACGAAAGCTGATTTGCTCCCGGCAATCGTTTTCGGCGCCGAACTCACTTCTCAGTAATGATGATGCAATCATTTTGCGGAGGTACTGAGGAACGGATTACAAACTGATATTGAACGCGGCGGAATTGAAAATCTTAACGATGGTAGTCCGGTTTGGGAGCAGGAATGAAACTGATAGACCTTAGTCAATACAACTCTGCATATCGGCGTTACTGGTATGCGATGGTAACGGCCGGTACGCTCGCGACGGCGTGGGCCGGCTACCGCTGTCTATCGTTCACCTCGATGCAGTGGGTCGAGTTCGTGGGCTTGATGGCCTGCGCCATTATTGCCAGCTGGCGTCCCATTCGTATTCCCAACGCCAACGCCAGCGTTACCGCAGGTGATACCTTCACGTTTCTTTCCATCCTGTTCCTCGGCATTCCGGCAGCTGTGTTGATTGGCACAGTGGACTCTTTAATAAGCTCACGCAGAACTTCGAAACGCATCCCCAGCTGGATCGTCGCCCCTGGGATGATGGCCGGAACAGTGTTCATAGCAGGGCATGCTTTTTATTTCACGTTGGCGGCATACGGTCGCGTGACCGGGACAGCTGTTACAGCTGCACCTGTGCATTTCAGCCAAATCGTAGTGCCCCTGGCCATGACGGCGATGGTTCAGTACTTCCTGAACAGCACCAGCATCGCGACCCTGTTTGCGCTAAAAAACAAGCGTCCAATTTGGAGGTTCTGGCGGAATGATTATCTTTGGACGTCCTGGTCCTTCTTCGCCGCCGCGATAGCCGCTGCCCTAATCTATGGCGCGATTACTCGTTTCGGGATTCAATACGTCCTTCTAAGTGCGCCATTCATCATGGTCACTTATTCGACTTATAAGATCTATTTTGAGCGAGTAAATGCCAAAACGCGCGAAGCGTCGGAAGCAAGCCGTTTGCACCTTGCCACTGTTGAGGCACTGGCTACCGCGATTGATGCCAAAGATCAAACCACGCACTGCCACGTTCGGCGCGTAGAAATCTATGCGGCCGGGATGGGCCAGGTGCTGGGACTTTCTGAAGCCGAGATTGCCGCACTCAAAGCGGGGGCGTTGCTTCACGACATCGGCAAGTTGGCGGTGCCGGATCACATTCTGAACAAGCCTGGTGGTCTTACTCCCGCCGAGTTCGAAAAGATGAAGGTTCACACAACGGTCGGAGCGCAGATTTTGAGTCGAGTAGATTTTCCTTATCCGGTCGTGCCGATCGTGCGCCATCATCATGAACAATGGAATGGCCGCGGCTATCCCGACGGCCTTAAGGGCGAGCAGATTCCCGTTACCGCGCGAATTATGTCGGTCGTCGATTGTTTTGACTCAGTACGCGAAGATCGGCCGTTTCGTCGCGGGATGTCGAACGAAGAAGCCATTAGTTTGTTGCGTCGGGGGGCGCGCACACTTTTCGATCCAAAGATCGTGGAATTATTTATCGAGAATTTACCGCGATTTGAAACAGAGATTGCGGCGCGGGGCCTTGAGCAGTTGGCTTTGGCCAATGAACCGCTGGCGCTCACGCACGATCCAATGGCTCCTTTGTTATTTCCCGACGCCAGTCTGGCCGGGTTGGAAGACATTGCCTCGTTCATGGCATACGATCAGATTCGAAACGCCCACCGCGAGGTGTACGCGCTTTACGAGATTGCCAGCACGTTTGGATCGTCGCTGGACATCTCGGACACGCTGGCCATACTGGTGGATAAGGTCGCCCATATTATTCCCTTTGACACCTGTGTCGTGTACGTTTACGACGAAGTAAAAGGTTACGCGACCTCAGCGCATGCTATCGGCAAGAATGCCGAAGCGTTGCGTTCGCGTTGCGTCGCGCCAGGCGAGGGCGTAACCGGCTTCGCGCTCGCGAATCGTCGCGCCATCAATCAGATTCATCCGAGTTTGGATTTCGTCGGCGTCGAACTGGAGCCTGGCACCCAATACCGTTGTATGGTGACTTTGCCCCTGTGCAAGGATGAACTTTTGCTGGGCGCGCTATCGGTTTACTCGACGGAGTTAAGTGAATACACCGACGACCACATGCGTTTGTTGGAGACAGTAACGCGGCTGGCTTCTGACGCTTTGGCCAATGCCCTGCATCACGCTCAGGCGGAATCCAACGCGCTAACCGATCCGCTGACCGGGCTGCCCAACGCTCGCTGCATGCAGGTGCGTTTCGATGAAGAAGTTTCCCGTACCAGGCGCACGGGCCGGCCTTTCCAGGTGGTCATGCTCGACCTCGATCACTTCAAACAGGTCAACGACACCTTCGGGCACAAGGTGGGTGACAAGATGCTGCGCGAAGTTGCCAATATCATTCACGCCCAATTGCGCGAGTACGATTTTCTCGCGCGCTACGCCGGAGACGAGTTCGTGGCTATCGTGCAGGATCTTACCGGGCCTCAGGTCGAAGAGCTGGCCGAACGCATCGAGGCTGCCGTATCAAAGTTTTCTCTTCACATGCGTGGCGAACGGTGTGCGCAGGTAGGTATCAGCCTGGGCGCCGCCACCTATGGAACGGATGGGGAGACTTTGGATCATCTTCTGATGGCCGCAGATCAGGCCATGTACTCCGCCAAATCTGCACATAAGCGAAGCGAAGCCGATGCCGCTTCCGCGGGCAAGAACAGTCTTATCGAACTCAATACCGGCAACCTCGCCACCGCTGCCATTAACTGAAATCCTTCTTGACAATCCTCGTTCGCTTCGCTTCAATCTGAAAGTGTGCCTGGAGATCCACGTCCGCACGCCGCTTTAAGCCGCGCGCACTGTGAACTCCCCTTTTCACGCCTACGATTCTGAAGCATGCCAGATCCTCCGACCACCAATGCGAAGGACACTCCTAATCCGAGCGGCGCTACTTTGCTGATCGTTGACGACGACGCCGGCACGCGCCAGACTCTGCGTCGTATTTTTGAGGATGCCGGCCATCGCACAATCACCGCGACCAACGCGCCCACGGCGCTGCGTTTACTACATAAAGAGCGCTGCGATCTGGTAATTCTCGACATTGAACTACCCGGGGTAGACGGCTTCGCCCTCTGCCGGCTGCTGCGCGCGCAACCGGAGATGAAACAGTTGCCGGTGGTGGTGTTTTCTGCCAGCGATGCGGAAACGCGCAAGGTAGAGGCTTTCGCCGCCGGCGCTGATGACTACATCACCAAACCCTCGACACCGCCGGAATTACTCTCCCGCGTTAATGCGCATCTGAATGCCGCCCAACGTGAATGGGCCCTGATGGGTAGTAATCGCGAGTTGCGCTTTCTCGCGGACCTGGGTCGCGGATTATTGCGTGCCCTCGAGCCCGGTCAGGTGGTACGCCGGGTAGCGGGCGCCACCTACGAAGCCATTGGAACATCTCTTTGCGCCGCTATAGTTGAAACCGAGGGGAAGACGGCGGTGTGCGTGTTCGATCGCGAAGGCAGCGCCGAAGGCCTGCCTCTGATTCATGAAAAGCGATACACCATTTGGCTGGCATCGGCGGCCGCTGCGGTAGCTGCTCGAATAGTTGAGCGGAACGAGTTCCTTTTGCTTGATGACGCGCATGCAGTTGAGTACGTGGTCCCGATCCGTTTCGGCGGCCGTACCAAGGGAGCACTGATAGTTGCCTTCGATTCCCCTGAGGACTGTGGCGAGACTGAGTGCCGCTTGGTTGATGCGGCAGCGCAACAGGCCGCGCTGGCTTCACACATTTCATCACTGTATCTCGCGGCGCGCGATTCGGCCACGAAGTTGTCCGAAGAGGTCGATCGCCGCACTGCGGAAGCAGAAGCACAGCAGCGCTTCACGGGGGCCATCATCGATAGTCTGCCTATTTCCCTTTACGCGGTAGATCGCCAGTATCGCATTGTCGCCTGGAACCATAAGCGCGAGTTGGGGGAGCTGGGTATTCCCCGCGGCGCCGCGCTGGGCCGCAGCATCTTCGAAGTGTTAACCAGACAGAAGCGCGAAGCTCTGGAGCGAGAGTTCATACGCGTCTTCGAAACGGGAGAAATCGAGCGCATCGAACAGGAAACCGTGAGCGACTCTGGTGAAACCGGCCATTGGTTGATTAGCAAGATTCCCATGCGCGCCGAAGGCAGCGAAAAGGTCACCCACGTAATTACCGTCGGCGAAGATGTCTCCCCACGCGTCAGGGCAGATCGAGCGGTGGCGCGCGCGGAAAAACTGGCAGCCGTCGGGCGTCTGGCCGCCGGCATCGTACATGAAATCAACAATCCGCTGGCGACGATCGCGGCCTGCGCCGAAGCTCTCGAGTCGCGCGTGCAGGAAGGCGCCTTCGACGCCTCCGGCGAAGTTAATAACCTGCGCGAGTATCTCGGATTGATTCGGGACGAAGCCTTCCGTTGCAAGACCATCACGAATGGACTTCTTGATTTCAGCCGTACCCGTGCCGGCCGGCACACAAGCGTCAATGTCGCGGATGTGGTCAACGCCACCGCGCGGCTGGTTACTCACCAGCATCGTGGCGATAATATCGAGATCATTGTGCAGGCGGCGAACGATGTAATGATGGTCTCCGGCGACGAAGGGCATCTGCAGCAGGCCGTGGTCGCTCTGGCAACCAATGCCATCGATGCTATGCCCATGGGCGGGCGGCTGACGCTACGTACGCGAGGACTCTATCCGAATGTATTGATCGAGGTGAGCGACACCGGCATTGGGATTCCGCCGGAAAACCTGGCAAAAATCTTCGATCCGTTTTTCACCACAAAAGAGATAGGACGCGGCACGGGGCTTGGGCTCGCCGTCTGTTATGGTATTTTAACGGAGCACGGGGGCAAGCTTGAGGTGCAGTCAAAGGTTGGCGTCGGCACGACGTTTACGATTACGCTTCCCGCCCGGCGCGATGGAGACCAGATCTCGTGAGCGAAACACAGACCACCCGCCTGCTGATTGCTGAGGACGAAGCCAATCTGCGGCTGGTGTTACAAAAAGAGCTGCAGCGTCTCGGCTATCGGGTGCAGGTGGCGCCTGACGGCGAGGCGGCCCTGCGCCGTTTGGAAGAAAGCAATGTCGATGTGCTGCTCTGTGATATCAACATGCCGCGGATGGATGGCATGGAGCTTTTGCGGCGTGTGCACGAACGGCCGAATCCTCCCGAAGTAATTATGCTTACCGGGCAAGGCACGATCGAAACGGCCGTCGAGGCCATGAAGATTGGCGCCTATGATTACCTCACCAAGCCTTATACGATCAATGAGCTGGACGTGCGCGTGCGTCAGGCCGCGGAGAAGCGTCGCTTGCGCGTCGATAATCAGCGGCTGCGCGAACAATTGGCGCGGCAGTCAGCGCTACCTGAAATCATTTCCGTTTCCGCCGCTATGCGCGAAGCGGTACGCCTAGTCGAGCGCGTGGCCCCGTCTGATGCTTCAGTGCTAATTACCGGCGAATCAGGAACGGGAAAAGAGTTGATTGCGCATGCCATTCACCGGCTGTCGACTCGCGCGGACTCGTCATTCATCGATCTGAACTGCGCCGCGTTTCAGGAGTCGCTGCTTGAATCGGAACTCTTCGGTTATGAGGCGGGTGCTTTTTCTGGTGCGAAAGGGCGCAAGCTGGGCTTGATTGAACTGGCTGACGGAGGCACGCTCTTCCTCGACGAAGTGACGGAACTGCCGCCGCCCTTGCAAGCCAAGCTACTGCGGGCGATCGAAACTCGAACGTTTTTCCGGGTAGGCGGCGTGCGCAAGGTTGAAGTAAATGTGCGCATCGTAGCCGCGACGAACCGCAACATCGATTCCGTCGTCGCTGACGGATCGTTTCGCTCCGATTTGCTTTATCGCATCAACGGATTTCAAATTCATCTGCCGCCGTTGCGCGAACGGCCTGAAGACATCGAGCCACTTACTGAGTACACGCTAAGACAACTTACCGGCGCCACTCCGCCAGAGATTGCTCCCGAGGCCCGCGATGCTTTACGCGCTTATGCATGGCCCGGCAACGTCCGCCAATTGCGTAACTGCCTGGAGCGCGGCGTTCTGCTGGCCAATGATGGACGCATCACCCTGGATGAATTACCACCTGAGGTTATGCGGTCGTCAGCCGGTTCAGTGCCAACAGCTATTCTGACCTCCTCAACTGCCGGAACCCAGGCGGTGGGCTCGACCACAGCCGACGCCGCCCCCGCATCCTTGCGAGAAGTCGAGCGGCAGCAAATTTTATCTGCGCTGGAACAGACCGGCTGGCACCGCGGCAAGACGGCGGAGATACTCGGCATTTCTCCTTCGACCCTTTATCGCCGCTTGCGTGATTACAATCTCGAACGCCGGAACGCCTGAGCTTAAGGCTCTGGTTTCGGTTGTTCCGCAAATAAAAAATCGGCGCGAATGGCTTCAACCATTCGCGCCAAAGTTATTTTAGAAGTGTTACGCCGTTCTTTGGGTTTCAGCCTTTCAATTTCTTTCGATCAATCTTGCCCCGATCGTTCTTGGGAAGTGAGGCGACGAAGTCGATCCAGCGCGGGTATTTGTAAAGTGCGATGCGAGATTTGACGAACTTCTGAATTGACACGGTGAGTTGCTTAGTTGGCGCATTGCCTTCGCGAAGCACGATAAAGGCCTTTGGCTTAACCAGGCCATCGCCCGCGTTGTGGCCAATAACCGCGCACTCCAACACGGCCTTGTGTTGCAGCAGGCAGTTTTCAATCTCCGCCGGGGAAACGAAGACTCCGGAAACTTTCAGCATTGCGTCGGTGCGGCCGTGGTACCAGTAATACCCTTGCGAATCGACATGAAACTGATCTCCGGTGGTGCACCAATCGCCCGCAAAAGTCTCCTTCGATTTCTCATGCGCGTTCCAGTAACAAAGCGCTGCCGAGTCTCCTTTTATCTTCAGCGTGCCCATCTCTTCCGTGGCCACTTCTTTGTCTTCCCCATCGACTATCTTCGCTTCATAACCTTCGACGACTTGTCCCAGGCTTCCGGGCTTCACGTCATCTGGCCGGTTTGTGATGTAGATGTGAAACATTTCTGCTGAGCCGATGCCGTCGCAGATTTCGACACCGAACATTTCTTTCCAACGATGATATAGCTCGACCGGAAGGGCCTCACCCGCCGAATAGCAAAAACGCAGGCTCGACAGATCTTTCGCGTTCGCAACCTCGGCGTTGAGCATCCCATTAATCATCGTCGGCACAGTCGTCAGAATCGTCGGCTGGTAGCGCTCGATCATTTCGAACATCTTTTCCGGCGTGGAACGCTCCGTAAAAAGCGCAGTGGCGCCGCCGACCGCGAAAGGGAAAAGCAGGTTAGTGCCGGTGGCATATCCGAAGAAGAGTTTGGGCACGGACAGAGTCAGATCGTTTTCACTAACGCCCATTGTGCGTTTGGCAAATACTTCGGTGTTGTAGGGCAAATCGTGCTGCAGGTGCACTGCACCCTTGGGTTGTCCGGTCGAACCGGAAGTAAAAAGCCAGATCGCACTGTCGTCGCGATGCGTATCAGCGCCTCTGCATACCACCGGCTGGCTGGAAACAACTTCGTCGAATGAAAGAAACCTAACGCGGCTTTCTTTAGGATTGATCCGGTCTTCGTCAACGGCGCTTTCATTACGAACGAAAAGCGCTGCCCGCAGAAACGCCGCGTCACCCGCGGCTTCGGCAAATGTTTTCAGAAGCGACTCGTGAATCACCGCCACGCGAGCGCGGGTATAATCGAGATAGTATTTGTAGTCTTCAACCGGTAGCAATGGGTTTACCATCGTAATTACCGCACCGATCCGCGCCGCCCCAAACCACGTCCACACAAACTCCGGACAATCCGGCAGCACGATAAGCACACGATCCTCAATCTCGACGCCCAGCTCGCGCAGGGCATTGCCCGTGCGGTTCGACATCCTTGCCGTATCGCCGTAGGTGTAGGTTTGATCGTTGAAGTAAAGACAGGTCTTGTCCTCGCGCCCTTCCTCCAGGTTGTGGTAGAGGAAGTAATCGGCCATGTTGAAGCGTTCGGGGAATTCGATGGTCATTGAAGTCCTGGACTAACCGACCTTCGGCCACTGATAGTTCTTTGACCAAACGAGAAAGGCCACAATCTTAGGTTGATTCTGCGAGAGCCAGTCATTCACACCCGCAATGTTGCTGCGCTGATTAGTGTAATAGGTGAAAGCCTCGAGATGACCTTTATTCTTCATCTCGAGAAAATAAGGCACGTAATACTTCCAGACAAACTTCGATGGATCAGACTTGTTCGGCGATTCCGTCAGGAAAGCTATCAAGGCGCCGAAGTTCTCCGCCAACAGCTCCATTTCGGTTTTACTTTGATTCTTCTCAAGATAGTTCGACGCCTTCATCAGGCCCATGAACGTGTCGATAGAACTGAAGTCGCCTTCGTCCTTTTTCTGAGGTGAGGGATCTAAGGAAATACTAATTCGGTTGGGATTTTTGCCAGCCGAAACACCCGCCTGCATCGTGGTCGCCACCAAACGCAAGGCACTGTCCGATCGGGTTGATCTCGGCTCAAGAATCAAAAACCGGCAAGCGGCCAGAAGCGCGGGGATCTTATAACCGCCTTTTTCGAAGAGCCCACTCAGAAGCAGTTGGCTGCTTGGGTGGGCGGGATTCAGTATGGCCGCTTTCTTAACTGCAACCCTGGCATCGTCCAATTGTCCGGTGCCCCTGTAGGTGATCGCCAGATTGTAGTGAAGCAGAAAATCTGTCGGCTCCAGCTTGATGCCCGCTTCATAAATCTGGATTGCTTTCTTTGGTTCGCCCAGCTCGTCAAAGCTACTGCCTAACTGGACATAGATCGTGCCCAGCAAATCGGATTTATACTGAGCGGCCTTGTAGCCGGCCTCTATACTCTTCTGAAAATCCTTCTTAGCAAAATACGAAAACGACATTTCATAGAGCGCCTGGACGTTGTTAGGGCTCTCACGCAGTACCGCCTCGTAACGGCTGATAGCGTCGTCGTAGTCTCCCTCATCATGGAGGGCGATGCCTTCTCTTATCAGTTGTTTGTGACTATCACTAGCAATTGCTGGTTCAAGTTTCGGCGGGCCGGGTTTCTGCGCCGCGCTCGCGACCGTTAGCAGCGCGACGATGCCAAGCACGATGACGACCCTCTTCTTTATTACATCTCCTTCTAAACAGAAATAACTTGCTACTCCTCGGTCTTGGGAGCAGCAAAGGGACATCCCTCGTCGCCGGCTGTCGCGCTCAGATACGTGCGCGCTTCCCAGAGCTCGGGAAAGAATTTCTTATCGAGCGTCGTGCGCAGGTAGCCGATGCCTTCTGAGCCGCCGGTGCCGCGCTTGGCGCCCACCATTCGCTCGACCATCTTGATGTGATGCGATCGCCACAATGAAAACCATTCATCGTGGTCAAGCAAAGCTTCCGCCAGCGCAAACTCCTGTTCGTATTTTTCAAAGTTGGAGAGGACGTCGCGCACCGCCCGCACCCGTTTGCTGTACGGCCGGCGCCGCTCTTTTTCGTCGGGCGGCGCATTGTCTACATGGTCTACCGGAGCGTCGAAACCGCGCCGCCGCAAGAATGCATAGAAAACATCGCCCAGCGACGGCGCTTGCATTCGCTTTTGCAGACGGCCATGAGCAAATTCATCGGACTGGAACTCGCGCAGAATGGCTTCACCTTTCAACCCTGAAGAGACTTCGATTTCGCGAAACTGCATGGATTGAAAGCCGCTGGCCGGATTCAACTCCTCGCGAAAGGCAAGGAAATCAATGGCCGTCATCGTTTCCAGGATGTGAATCTGGTTGACTAAAAGTTTTTCGATTTCGACTATGCGGCGCAAAGCGCGCGCAGCAGAAAGCGCTCGGTCGTCGATGATCAGGCGAGTCGCGGCGTCGATCTCATGAAGGATCTGTTTGAACCAAAGCTCGTAAGCCTGATGAACCGTGATGAAAAGCAGTTCATCATGATGGGCCGGATCGGAGAGGAGGCTTTGCAGCTCGATCAGTTCCGGCACGCGGAGGTATTTGTTGTAGGAAAGCGGAGCGTTGGTAGCCTGGTCTTTACTCATAAGAATGAAGGATGAAGGACGAAGGATGAAAGCCGCAAGATGACCACCTTAGTTTCATCCTTCCGCATTCACCCTTCATCCTTCAAAAAGCGGCTCCGGCCGCTTCATTGGTCGCGTAGGATCGTTTGTCTCGAATTGATTTCATTTCGTTGATAGCAAGCTCCAGCTCGTCATCAGTAGTGTAAAAATGCGGCGAGAGGCGCACTCCTGCGCCGGGGCGATAATCAACGATAACCTCTCTTCGAACCAATTCCCTGGTAACGGCGGCGGCTTGCTCTACCGCAATCGTTACCGTACCGCCGCGTCGCGCGGGATCACGGGGGCTGGTGACCCGAAAGTCGGCCGCTTCTGCCAAATCGATCAGCCGCGTTGTCTGCCTGATACTCTTCTCCCGAATAGCAGGAACGCCAATCTCGTTTATGATTTTGTAGCCGCTCTCGGCGGCGTACAACGCTGGAATCGACGGCGAGCCATGCAGGAAACGGGTGATATCTGACGCATACCGAAGCTGGGTATCAAATGCAAACGGCTCTTCATGGGCCATCCAGCCCGTTGTCTTCGGCTGGAACCGTTCGATCAAATCGGGACGAACGTAGAGATAGCCGGCTCCCGGCCCCCCACACAGCCACTTCACTGAGCCTCCGGTGGCGAAATCAACATTCAGGTCTTTGACACTGAAGGGAACGGTGCCTGCCGATTGGTAAACATCGAGCACGACCATTGCGCCGACTTCATGGGCGCGCTCCGTGATGGCTCTTGCGTCTTGCAAGAACGCGCTCTTGTAAAGCACATGTGAAATAGGAACCAGCAGCGTCGTTTCATCTATGGCCGCCAGCATGCGCTCCAGCGGAACCGTGATGCCGTCATCTGACTTCACGGTTTCGATGCGCAGATCGCCGTTGCGCGCGTGCGCTTCGTAGACGTACATGACGGTGGGAAAGTTGAGCTCGGAATAAACTATCTTATTTCTTTTCGGGTTGGGCTCAAAGCAGGACAGTATCAGCGACTGGCAGATGGAGACGTTCTGATGCATGACAACGGTGCGCGGATCGGCTCCAATGATGCGGGCCACTTCGTTGCCAATCGTGACCGGCATATCCCACCAACCTTCCGCCCACGCTCGCACACCGCGGGTGGCCCAGGTTTCCGCATACTGTCGCATGCGCTCGAAAGTCTCGCGCGGCATGGCGCCCAGACTATGCGAAATGAGATAGACAGTCTGGTCCAGAATAGGAAACTCGCTGCGCCATTTTAGAAGAGCATCCGTCAAACCTGTTTATCCTTCGGAAAGATTCCGTTTATTCTAGACTGACGCGTGCCCAGATGAAAGCTGTCACTGACTGAAGCCCTTCATAAGACTGCCGTGTCGCCGCCAGGATGGGACCCGACGTATCGATCACTGATCTCATATTCGCGAAGCGCGGGAATCAGTTCGCTCTGCAGTTCTTCAGCCGTTCGATAACGTTCCGCACTGTCCTTGGCCAGGCATTTCTGCAGGACCCGTGCGAGCCGGCGCGCGCCTTCCGAGTTGCCCTGGAGCTGAAACGAGCTGTGAAGAATCTGGTGCAGGACTTCCTGGTGAGTTTTTCCGGGGAAAGGTCTTTTCCCTGTGATCGCTTCAACGGCCATCACGCCGATCGAGAAAAGATCGCTGCGCTCGTCAACAGTGCCACCCGAAAGTTGTTCCGGGGATATGTATCCGCACGTGCCCATTACCGTGCCAGGCGCGGTGAAGTAGGCCGTCGGACTTTGCGAGTCAGGGGTTGACTGCTTGATCTTCGCCAACCCGAAATCTAATACGATCACCTTCGCCCGGCCATCGTCGCCCTTTACGATTAGAATGTTCTCCGGCTTTAGATCTCGATGGATAATGCCGGCGCTGTGCGCGGCCTTGAGTCCTTCGAGCATCTGGTCGAACCAATCGGCGGCAAGCTGTGAAGAGATTAGTCGATCGCGTTCTATTACTGTGCGTAGATTTTCGCCGCGGGCAAGCTCCATCACGAGATAGGCGCCGTCGGCGGAGAGTACGCCGTAATCGTGGACCGGGATAATGTTCGGGTGATTCAAGCGCGCGGATGCCTGCGCCTCGCGCTCAAACCGGCTGAGTGCCTGGCGATTGCCGAACATGCTGCCGATGAGAATCTTGACCGCTACTCTGCGATTCAAGCGCTTGTCCAGAGCCTCGTAGACCGCTCCCATGCCCCCTTTGCCGATAAGCTTATCGAGACGATATCTGGAATCAATTGTCCGCTCGACCGGCAGAGTTAGGGTCAGTTCAGTCCTGTCTTCTGAACAAACTTCCGTGGCCCGGTCGTAACACCTACCGCAAGCAGGACACTCTTTGAGCAGATTGAAATTCTGCGCATCAATCCGCGTTAGCACTTCCTGCTTGATCTTCCGCTCATGGTCGACGCGTTCCTTCAGCCGCACATTTTCATAAGCGAGGGCGATCTGATCCGCGAGCGTTTCCAGCAGCTCCCGATCATTCCTGGTATACGGCACTTCGGATTTCTTGGGACCGAGCAGAAGTAGTCCCGCCAGTCGCTCATCTGTCCCGGTCATGGGCACCATGAGACTGGTGCCAAGGTTGGTCAGCCAATCCTTTTCGCTTTGCGGCAAGTTGTTTTTCTGAGCCACGGGAAAATCCTGCGCGCTGTTGCAGTTCTCCATGAAGCGCAGCAAGAGAAAGTCTTCGGGAATGCGCAGTTCTCGCGCAGAACCACCTGAAGAGAAGCCAAGCGGAAAGTCGCGCTTCGCTTCATCCCGATAGAAAAGATAGATGTGTTCAGGATGCAAGGCAGAATCCACTTTGCTGCTGACCAACCTTGCCATCTCTCCAATCGAATCAGATCTTCTGACCTCGTCGATAAGCCCGTGCAGGATTTCCTCCTGCTTGTACTGTTCACGGAAAAACTTACGATCAATCCAGTCAGTCAGGCGCTTGCGAAATAACAGGCTGATTGAAGCGGTGACAAAGAACAATAGATAAAAGTAAATTGAATTTCGGAATAGTATTTCTGAAAGGGTGCGCTGCGGGTTGGCTGCGATAGTCAGCACGATTCCGATCAATGGCAGCGCCAGAAGAATACGCAGGGCATTCTTCGCAAACAGATATTGCACGCTGCGGCGAATCATCAGGCTGACCGGGATTACCCGATGACGCACAATCGCATACGCCCAGGCCGGCGGCACCAGGAGGAAACCCACCCAACCGAGTACATCCAGCCAGGCCCACTGGCCGGTACTGCCCAACGGCGGCACGCCTTCTATTAGTCTGAAAATCGTGTAAACCAGGTACGGTAGCGCCGCCACGAAGAATGCGCCTATCACAACGCGGACTCTACGGCGAGATACCTGATCTGAATGCCGGTATTGGTTGATCAGCAACAACATCCCGGCAAATACGCTCAGTGACACAAGAATTCCGTGCACCTGGGGAATCTTTAAGGCCATTAGAACTGGTGTGCAAAAAACCAGGAACGGTAGATAGATGTACCACTCCAGCCGCGGGTAACGTTTCAGCAGCGGGGAGCGCTCAGGAAAAACCAGACAGAAATGAAGGAAGAGGGGGAAAGACGGATTGTTGTCGATAAAAGCTCCGACCTGTATAAGAACCGCCAGCCACCAGGGCTGATTTAGTGTGCCGGGAAAAGCAGAAACGAGCGTCCCAAAGAGCAGGGCCAGGATCAGAGCTTGCTTGTCATAAGGCTTGAGCAGAAATAAGGCCAGCCCGGTTGACAGAAAAATCGCGGGCAGCAAAACGCACTCAAGAACTATGTCAGCCCACCAACTGAGAGGCGGACGCGCGGTTTGCAGTGTAAATGCTTCCTGCTGTCCTGCACGCCGGACGATGATCGTATACGAGGCCCCGGGCTGCACACGCTTGAAGAACTCTATGACTTGAGTGGAACTTTGCGCCGACTTATCATCGAGGGCAACGATCTCGTCTTCGATTCGCAGCGCCGCCGCTGGCCCGTTCTGAATCACGTTGCTGACAAACAGCCGTCCATCTCTCGGCGTAATTGTCCAGCCGATCGCGTGAATGTTTGTCCGGCTGTGCTGCGTGAAGAAGATGTAAGCGCTCGCAGCGGCATAGGCGAACATCACTGCGAAATAAAGGCTGACGAGAATGACACGCTTTTGGATTTTCATAAGCGGTCGTATGCGAGATCTGAGCGCTTCCGGCGCGGCAGGTTCATGCTGGCGCAAATCCTACCAGACTTGCTTGCGAGCATCTACAAGTTTCTCTTGCATGTTTGGAGTGCGGCGGCAGTCCCGATGAATCGGGAGACGCTGCTTTGGATGGTTCTGCGGGGTCGATTTTCCCAATGACTAACAAGCAATCCAAAGCGCCGTCGCCGCTGCGCTCTGCCGGCGCACTCCAAAAAGGCCCGCCGTGGTAAATTGACAGCGACCCATGTGGAAGTTTCCCAATCCAATAAAGCATCCCATCCCGGAAGCGCGCTGGCCCCGGGCGGAGGAAGCTACTCGGTCCCGCCTTTTTCAACCAATCGCCATTGGTCCTGTCACCCTTGAGAGTCGAACCTGGGTTCCGGCCATGGTGCCGTGGCGCGCGACCGAAGATGGTTTCGTCACCCAGGCCAATCTGGATTGGTACCGGCGATTTGCCGAAGGACAACCGGGCGCTCTGGTGGTTGAAGCAACAGGTGTGCGCGATATTCCCAGCGGACCATTGCTTCGCATTGGTCACGATCGGTTCCTACCCGGACTGCGCCAACTCGTCGAAACTGTGCGCGAAGCCAGTGGCGGGCACACGCGACTCTTTATTCAAATACTCGACTTTCTTGCGATCAAGCGGCGGCCGGATCCGGCAAAGTTTTTCCATCGCTTTCTTAAAGTCGCTGGTCATCACCGTGAAGCCATCGCAGAAGTGACTGGCGACGAGGGCTGGCTCAACGCTGAAGAAGAAAGAGTTCGCAGATTTCTTGGGACCGCGTCAGACGAAATAATCGAAAGAGTCCTTGATGAAAGCGAACTTGAATCACTGCGCTTCGGGTATCGCGAGCGAGTGACTGATACGTCCTTGCGGCACATACGAGCGTTGCCGCAAGTACTGCCCGGCATCTTTGCCGACGCCGCCCGACGAGCGCGCCAGGCGGGTTTTGATGGCCTTGAGTTGCACTACGCGCATGCCTATACCATGGCCGGATTCCTGAGTGCGCTGAACAAGCGGCCGGATGGGTATGGCGGTCCGCGCGAAAATCGTGTGCGTTTGCCATTGGAAGTTTACGCTGCCGTCCGCGAACGAGTCGGCAACGATTACGTTGTCGGGGTTCGTTTTCTGGGTGACGAAGTGATCGAAGGTGGTAACAGAGTTGAAGACGCAGCGTACTTCGGGGTCGAGTTTGCCAGGGCCGGCTTTGATTTTCTTTCCATCTCAAAAGGCGGAAAGTTCGAAGATGCACAGCAGCCGAAAGTGGGGGAGGCCGTCTATCCCTACACGGGACGAAGCGGCTATGAATGCATGCCCACAACGCTGTCCGACCAGCTTGGCCCATTCGGCCGCTCGGTGCCGCAGGTTGCCGCCATCAAACGCGCGGTCAACAGCGCCGGATTCAAAACGCCCATTGTCGCAACCGGAGGAATCACAACCTTCGAGCAGGCCAAAGCAATCCTGCAAAGCGGCGACGCGGACATTGTTGGCCTGGCGCGGCAGGCCCTGGCTGATCCGGACTGGTTCTTGAAAGTTAAGCTTGGGCGCGGTGACGAAGTTCGGCGCTGCACCTACACCAATTATTGTGAAGCTTTGGATCAGGCGCATCGTCAAGTTACTTGCAAGCTTTGGGATCGCACCCAGCTTGATGAACCGGGAACTGCGCTGGCGGAAGACGGGCGGCGGCGATTACTGGCGCCGAGGTGGGA
>JBDUCF010000161.1:0-6330 GCA_040003545.1 Pyrinomonadaceae bacterium
CTAACGTTCCTCTGCTTCATGCAACCGCAGCACCAGCAACCCGTCACGATAATCCTGCTCCAGCGTTGCCTTTTCAATCGAACAGGGAAACTGGATTCTTTTTTCAAACCTGCTATATGTAATTTCGAGCTGTTGGTACGAGACGCCTTCACCATACGAACTATCGCGACGCATGCCCTTTAACTCCAGGGTCGCTCCGCGCAAAGTGATCTGGAGCTCGTCCGGAGAAACGCCCGCCAGATCGACTTTGACGATCCATCCGTCGCGCATGCGATACACGTCTGCCGCCGGACACCATAGGCGTCCCGACGGCTTTCGATCGCGCACCCCGTAAAGCAACCGGAAGTAACGATCAATTGATTCGCCAGACATTAGATGACCAGTGTAGGAGTACAAGGTAAGGAGTGACAAGCCGGGCTGGAAAACCTGACTTGTCACTCGCTGCGTTCAAGGTGCATTCCGGCTGGCCGAACATGCGGTGCCTTAGCCGAACATGCGGTGCCTCAACCGAACATCCGGTTCCAGAAAGAAGATCCGGTGGAAATCTCTTCGAGCGCGGCGGCCAATTCTCGATCGTCCTCAGTTTCCAGGGCCACATCGGCCATGGAGATAATGCCGCGAAGATTGCCGTTGTCGCCTACGACCGGAATACGGCGTACCTGTTTGTCACCCATCTTGCGAATGACGTCGATGACGCGATCGTTTGGCTTCGCCGTGTATACCTCCGTAGTCATAATTTCCTCGGCGCGGGTTGTGCGGCAGTCCTTGCCTTCGGCAATGGCCCGCACCACGATGTCGCGATCAGTAATCAGCCCCACCAATTTCCCATTGCCGTAGATGCGCGTATTCACTCTACGTGCTTCATCGACGGCATCAGCGGATACTTGAGGAGCTTCATTGCTTTCAACCACAGGAATGACACCTGCGTCTTCCTCTCGCATCATCCGGGCAACGTCTTCGAGCGTAGAGTTGCGCGTTGCCACCGTGACATCACGCGTCATGATGTCGCGACAGCGCACCCGCGAACGCGACGCCGTGCGGTGTTCACCAAACTTGCGGCGGAGATAATCGCGGCCTTCTTCGTATAGCGAGCGGCCGTTGCCTTCGCGTTCATCCCCACTCCGAGTTGACTGTCCGCCATAGCGGGGCTCGTCATTGTCGTAATCGGCACGTTCGCCGAACCGGCCCCTTCCGGAGTTGCCAAAATGCTCGCGGCCAAAATCGCGCTCACCCAGCGAACGCGCGCGTGGCGCATTTGGGTTGTCGCCGCCAAAATCAGGATTTCTCCGGCGGTAGTCGGCAGGCGTTGTGTCGTATCTTGCTTCTGAGCCAAAATCTCGGTCACTCGGGCCCTCGCGATAGTCACGACCATCTCGTTCTTCTCGATATCTGCTCATACTCTCCCCTTCCATCGTTTGCTTATTTAGGAAAGCCTGCCTAGTCCCTGCTTCATCAGTGAATTGGAAACGGGAACGCGCACTTCGACGAGCCAATTTGGCGGCCAGCCAGGCAATTTCATTTATAGGGGAACGTGCAAGAATTATACCCCGATCAACGGCGGCTGTCAGGGCACGTTTTCAATGACGATTCACTGGGAAATTGAATAATTACTACTTTTACATGGCGTCCGAGCGCACGTCTTTGCTACGATGCGCGTAACGCAATCATGCAATGTCAAAGCTGCTGGAAGGCTGACTTTTCAGGAGGACACAATGGTGCACGAAGATCTGATTAGCTTCTTACCGAAGAGCGATTTCACCAGACGCGAGTTTATAGTGACGACGCTGGCCGCCGGCTTCGCTTTGGCCGTGCAGCCGATTCAGGCGCAGACCACAATTACCACCGAGGCGAACGGACTGGTAGCCGGCGAAGTAAAAATTCCGGTTTCCGATGGCCAGATTCCCGCTTACCGTGCGATGCCCGAGAAAGGAAAACACTTTCCCGTCGTGCTCGTGGTCCAGGAAATCTTCGGCGTGCACGAACACATTAAAGATATCTGCCGTCGATTTGCCAAACAGGGCTACATGGCCATCGCTCCTGAGTTGTACGCGCGACAGGGTGATGTTTCCAAACTGCAGATGAAGGAAATAATGCCGGTGGTTTCGAAAGTGCCCGACGCGCAAGTGATGTCGGATCTTGACGCGACGGTGGCATACGCGAAGAGCAGCGGCCAAGCAAACGTGAAGAAGCTCGCGATCACCGGATTTTGTTGGGGTGGGCGAATCGTCTGGCTCTACGCCGCCCACAATCCACAAGTGAAAGCCGGCGTGGCGTGGTATGGGCGTCTGGTGGGGACCCCGACTGAGTTACAACCGAAGTATCCGATCGACTTCGCGCCAACTCTGAAGGTGCCGGTGCTTGGTCTCTACGGCGGCGCCGACGCCGGAATCCCGCTGGACACAATTGAGAAAATGCGCGCGGCTCTCAAATCTGCAAAAGCGCCCACGGAGATTGTGGTCTATCCCAATACTCCCCATGGCTTTCATGCTGACTACCGGCCCAGCTATCGCAAAGAGCAGGCGCAGGATGGCTGGCAGAAACTTTTGGCCTGGTTCAAGAAGTACGGCGCGGCGTAAAACATTATCCGCAAATCACACAGATAAAGATCGGCCTTAGAGGTTGCAACGAACCTTCCTCTGGTCTTCGTTTTGCTTTCTTAACTGTATTCCCTAATCTGTGAAATCTGCGTAATCTGCGGATTAATTATCTCCCGAGAATTCAGGGGTGGGTCATCTCTTCCGGCTTAACGTACTTATCAAACTCTTCGCCAGTCAGGAATCCCAACTCGATCGCCGATTCGCGCAAGGAAATCTTTTTCTTGTGCGCATTCTTCGCCACCTGCGCGGCCTTGTCATAGCCAATGCGCGGATTCAGTGCCGTCACCAGCATCAGTGAACCGTTCAAGTGCTCGTCGATCTGTTCGCGATTCAATTCGATGCCGGCGATGCAGTAATCAACAAATCCATGACTGGCATCGTGAATTAGACGAATTGAGTGCAGCAGGTTGTGAATCATCACCGGCTTGAAAACGTTCAGCTCGAAGTTTCCCTGCGACCCGCCAAATGTCACCGCGGCATCATTGCCAAAGACCTGCACGGCTACCATGGTCATCGCTTCGCTCTGCGTTGGATTAACTTTTCCCGGCATGATGGAAGAGCCCGGTTCATTTTCCGGCAGTGTTAATTCCCCTAATCCGCAGCGCGGTCCGGAAGCCAGCCAGCGAATATCATTGGCTATCTTCATCAGCGAAGCTGCCAGAGTTTTCAGCGCTCCGCTGGCGAACACGATTTCATCGTGGGCGGAAAGCGCGGCAAACTTGTTGGGATGGGATTTGAAAGCGAGGCCGGTCAGCTCGGCGATCTTCTTTGCGGCGCGCTCCCCAAATTCCGGGTGCGAGTTTAGCCCTGTCCCCACCGCGGTGCCGCCGATTGCGAGGTCAAACAGTCCCGGCATGGTCAACTTCAAACGATCAATGTCTCGTTCCAGAAGGCTGGCCCAGCCTGACATCTCCTGGCCGACGGTTAGGGGAGTTGCGTCCTGCAAATGAGTCCGGCCAATCTTCACGACATCCTTGAACTCATTGGCTTTGGCATCGATCGCGTCATGAACTCTTCGAATTTCCGGGATCAGCTTATTCATCTGTTCGGCGGCGGCAATGTACATCGCAGTGGGAAACGTGTCGTTCGACGACTGAGACATGTTCACGTCGTCGTTGGGATGAATTGGAGTCTTGCTGCCCATCACGCCGCCGGCGATCTCGATCGCCCGATTCGAGATTACTTCGTTGGCATTCATATTGGTTTGCGTGCCGCTGCCGGTTTGCCACACGCGCAAAGGAAAGTGCTCGTCGAGCTTGCCTGCGATCACTTCATCGCAGGCTTCCACGATCAGCTTCGCCTTGTCCGCCGGCAACTTGCCAAGATCTTGATTGACCAACGCCGCGGCTTTTTTCAGGATGCCAAAGGCGCGAATCATCTCGCGCGGCATCACGTCGTCACCGATATCGAAGTGCAGTAGACTACGCTGCGTTTGCGCGCCCCAGTACTTTTCCGCCGGCACTTCGACTGCGCCCATTGAGTCGGTCTCAGTACGGGTTTTTTTATGTTCAGTGGCTTTCTGTGACATTCGGGGTCAACTCCGTTTTGTTTAAGCGCTTCCTTCCGTTGGCGCGCCGGAATCCTTCCAGGCTTTCCATCCGCCGGCCATCGACCAGACGTTGGTGTAGCCCATCTCCTGCAACACGTCTGCCGCGAGGGCGGATCGATAGCCTCCGCCGCAGTAGAGAATTAGTTCGGCAGATTTGTCGGGGACCTTTGTCTCGATATCGCGTTCTATGATGCCTTTGCCCAGGTGTTCGGCTCCGGCGGCATGTCCGGCTTCCCATTCGTTATCTTCACGCACGTCGATTAGCACAGCCCTGGGATTCGCGGCGAGTCGCGCACGCGTCTCTTCGACATTCACTTCGCGGATCCGGCTCTTGGCATCGTTCACCAGTTTCAAAAAGCCTTCGGTGTGCTTCATAGGAATCCATCCCGACGGGCCGTCCTTTCGTAGAGTCCCGGTAGGGACGTAATGTTTATAGATCCTTGCGACCCTGTGGTTCTGAGCCCCATCCGGGCGATATGTCGCTCCTAACGGAGCTTTAATTTCTCAAGATCTGTTGCAGCTATAAACATCCGGCTCCTACGGAGCTGAGGCTTGCATTGGATGAAATAGCGACGAATGATTATAATGCCTGTCTTTACAAGAACGCACTAATTATCACCGTGTAGCGCAAGTTGTTACCTTGCGCGCGCACGGTCGCAACTCAGCAAGTTGCGTTACAATCTCGTCTTAAGAGAGGAACTGGAGAACATTGGCCAACGAACAATTTGATGTAATCGTTATCGGCAGCGGGCCGGGAGGCTATGTGGCCGCGATTCGCGCGGCACAACTGGGATTAAAGGCCGCCATCGTGGAAAAAGATAAACGCCTTGGCGGCACCTGCACGTTGCGCGGTTGTATACCAACCAAACAACTTCTGATGTCGGCGCACGTTTACGAACAGATGCAGCATGCCGCCGACTTTGGCGTTCAGGCTTCCGGGATTCAGCTGGCCTTCGCCGATGTGCAGAAGCGAAAAGAAAAGGTCGTGATGAAGAACTCGAAGGGCATCGAGTTCCTGATGAAGAAGAACTCGATTACCCGCTTCAACGGCACGGGACGGTTGGCGTTGCCGGGTAAAGTCGAAGTCACCGGCGAAGACGGAAAGAAACAAACCATCGATACAAAGAACATCATCATAGCCAGCGGCTCAGTCGTGCGGCCTATTCCCGGGTTCGAAACTGACGGCGAGCGTGTCGTCAACAGCGATCACATTCTCGAGCTGAAGGAAGTGCCAAAGTCGCTGATCGTGATGGGCGCGGGCGCAGTCGGCGTCGAGTTTGCTTCCGTCTATTCGCGGTTTGGAGCTGAAACAACAATTGTCGAGCTAATGCCAAGGCTGGTGCCTCTGGAAGACGAAGAAGTTTCCAAAGAGCTGGAAAAATCTTTTCGCAAACGCGGAATCAAATCCCAGGTCGATACCAAGCTCGACAAGATGGAGAAGACAGGCAAGGGCGTCGTCGTCAGCGGCAAGACTTCCAAAGGTGAAGCCGTAAAACTCGAAGCTGAAATGCTTCTGGTGGCAGTGGGCCGCATGGCGTACACCGAAGGCCTCGGTCTGGAAGGAACTAAGATCAAAGTCGAGCGTGGGTTCATTCAAGTGGATGAGTACCAGCAAACCGGCGAGCAGGGTGTCTATGCAATCGGGGATGTCGTGCCTACGCCGCTGCTGGCGCACCTCGCATCGAAAGAAGGTATCGTTGCCGCCGAGCATATGGCCGGACAGAAAGATGTGCGGCCGATCAATTTGAGACTGGTGCCAAACGGCACCTATTGCGATCCCGAAGTTGCTTCTGTCGGACTGACGGAAGCGAAAGCGCGCGAACAGGGTTATGACGTGCAGGTGGGCAAGTTTCCCTTTCTGGCATCGGGCAAGGCGCGCATCCTGGGTGAAGAAGAAGGTTTCGTAAAGGTCGTGAGCGAAAAGAAGTATGACGAGATTCTCGGCGTGCACATCATTGGGCCGCACGCAACCGAGCTGATTGCCGAATGCTGCGTAGCCATGCAGTTGGAGTCAACCGCAGAAGAGCTGGGCCGCACGATGCACGCGCATCCAACCGTTTCGGAAGCAGTTATGGAGGCTGCCGAAGGCGTGCACGGTTTGGCGATTCATATTTAGGGTTCAGCCGCGTTTACGCGGCTTTCCCGAAGGGTTACTAGACCAGCCGTTTTACGGCTGGTTCCCCG
>JBDUCF010000162.1:0-6323 GCA_040003545.1 Pyrinomonadaceae bacterium
CTGTTGAGCAGAATGTATGTAATCTGCGTAATCTGCGGATAAACTTCTGCGGATGAAAAGTGATGCGATTCACAAACCTACGGGCTGCGGTCGGGCTACTGCCCCGGCGTTGCTTTCTCTCTCGCTTTTTTCTTGCGGTCCTTTAACTTTTCGTCCGCTAACAGATCCTTCATCAGTACGTAGTTGAGATTTCCCCCCTGACCACCGGCAAAGACGCTGACTTCAAAGTCCGTACACTTGAGCGTCTTAAGTTGAGTGTCCATCCCAACATATGCTTCCCATTGATCCGCCGCAGGAAGACTCGTTCCTTCGGTGAACTTCGCTACGAACTTATCAACATGGGAATATTCAGGCCCGTTGTAACCGATGGTAAAGTTGGAAACGCGACCGTCCAGAAGCGTGAAGGTGATTTGATTGATGCCCGCAAATTTCTCTTTTGATTCATATCTACCAGGTCTGATGACAAAGCTGGATACTCCGAATTGGCTGGGAGGCCTGGATAGGTTGGAACGGACTTCCGGATCGTCTTTGGCGCCGGGAAATAATGCCAGAACCTGATCAGGAGTCATCCCGACCTTCAGACCGCTTAACACCGGAGCTTGTGCCGAAGTGAGTTGGCAGGATGGTTTTTCTTGTTGGCCGGCGTTACTTGTCTGACCAGGAGTCTGAGCGGGGGTAGAGTTCTTGCCAGCAAGCGATTCCGAACCTGCCGGCTTGTATGCGCTACAAGCGAGAGATACTCCAAAGACTAGAGATATGATGGCGAGAAATACTTTCATAATTTGACTCTCATAATTTTCACTTGGGCAATAACCAATCCACGCCGCGAAGACCCAAAAGAGCGACAACCAAAAATAAGAGCGAGACTGAGTCTCGCTCTTGAACCTACGCCCTCCCTGACGGTCGGGCTTCTGCCACGATCATCGCTCAGGCCGTCGCCGGATTGTCACCGGTAATCGGCGGCAGGATTGGCTTCAGAGGTTTAGCGGCCGGCTCTTTAAGCTGTGGTCGTTCTTCGCGGCCCGAGACGCTGGCTTGCTCTTCTTCTTCGAGCGGCAGCCCGGCCACTACGCGCCTGATCTGCACGCCATCGAGCGACTCGCGCTCGAGCAAAGCCTCGGCCAATCGCACCATCGTGTCGCGATTCTCCTTAAGGATCTGCTGCGCGCGCTCGTACTGCGCGGAAATGATCTTCTTCACTTCCTGATCGATGCGAATCGAAGTGTCTTCGGAATAATCACGATGCTGCGCGATTTCGCGGCCCAGAAATATTTGTTCTTCCTTCTTGCCGAACGTCAATGGGCCAAGCTCCGACATGCCGTACTCGCAAACCATCGCCCGCGCCAGCTCGGTAGCTTTTTCGATATCGTTCGACGCCCCGGTGGTGATGCTGCCGAGGAAAACCTCTTCGGCGATACGTCCGCCCATCAGGATGGCAATCTGGCCCAGCAAATACTCCTGCGAGTAATTGTGCCGATCGCCTTCGGGAAGCTGCTGTGTTACGCCCAGGGCCATGCCGCGGGGAATGATAGTCACCTTGTGCACCGGATCGGCGTTCGGCACTTTCAATCCCACCAGCGTGTGGCCGGCTTCGTGATAAGCTGTAACGCGCTTCTCTTCATTCGAGATCACCATGCTCTTGCGCTCTGCGCCCATCAGGACTTTGTCCTTCGCAGTCTCGAAGTCGGGCATGGCAACCACCTTCTTGTTATAGCGCGCCGCATTCAACGCAGCTTCGTTTACAAGGTTTGCCAGGTCGGCCCCCGTGAATCCCGGAGTACCGCGCGCGATGACGCTGATGTCGACGTCCTCGCCCAGCGGAATCTTCCGCGTATGAACTTTCAGGATGCCCTCGCGCCCGCGCACGTCAGGACGCGAAACGACAACGCGTCGGTCAAAGCGTCCCGGCCGCAGCAAAGCCGGATCGAGCACATCGGGACGATTCGTCGAAGCGATTAGGATCACCCCGTCGTTTGACTCGAAGCCGTCCATCTCCACCAGAAGCTGGTTCAGTGTCTGTTCGCGTTCGTCGTGACCGCCGCCGAGTCCAGCGCCGCGGTGACGTCCCACGGCGTCAATCTCGTCTATGAAAATGATGCACGGAGCATTCTTCTTCCCCTGCTCAAAAAGGTCGCGCACGCGCGATGCGCCCACGCCCACGAACATCTCGACAAAGTCCGAGCCGGAGATGGAGAAGAAAGGTACGTTGGCTTCGCCCGCAATCGCGCGGGCCAAAAGGGTCTTGCCGGTTCCCGGCGGGCCCATCATCAACACGCCTTTAGGAATGCGGCCGCCCAGTTTTTGAAACTTCTGCGGTTCTTTAAGAAACTCGATAATTTCCTGCAACTCTTCTTTTGCTTCTTCAACGCCGGCGACGTCCTTGAAAGTGACGCGCTTCTGCTGATTGTTGAGCAGTTTCGCCCGCGACTTGCCAAAGCTGAGTGCCTTATTCCCGCCGGACTGCATCTGCCGCAACATAAAGATCCAAAACCCGAAGATGAGCACAAACGGCAACACGTACGTCAGCATCGGCCAAAGGAAGCTGCTGGTGCCGGACTTGTCATCAACTTTATCGACTCGTTTCTGCCCGTTAGAAACCTCACGCGCCTCTTTTAGAATCTCGGCCTTCGTGTGCTCGTTCGTGAGTGGGGCACGAAATTCCTGACCGCCCTTATCAATCGCGACGGCCTCGTTCTGCTCGATGGTCAAACTCTTCAGCTCGCCCGCGGCCATGATCTTAGACTCGAGCTGCGTCAGATCGATGCTCGTTGAATTCTTGCCTTGCGGATTTACTACCTTGTACACCAACAAAGCGCCGGCAATAATCAACAACCAAAAAAGTATTTGTCTAACTGTAGAACTCAAAGCCTTCTTGCCTCCGAACTAAATGATACCTTAAATCGGCTTGCCTGTCGCTCAAAAGTTCCCTCTTCAGGCTCGCGGCCGATTCGGCGTCTTCTCATATGACCTCAACCGATTGAGTAGGATGCGCCTGGCTGTTATCCGGCTGCCCTCCGCCCTGGCGCACGCAACATCGTTCTGTCTTTATGTACATTCCCATTACATTCTCGGATCCGGCGTTTTCCAATTATTCAGGCCGAAACTCCAGCTTCCCCCGCCGCCGCGCAATTCGTGCCCCGCCCGGCAGTTCCACCAAACGACCACCACGATTACCCACCAACAACTGCTCCACCGCCAGGACGTGGACCAGCTCCAGCCGACGCAAATCCCCCCGTCCCCGCGCGATCCATTGGCGCAAGGCCCGCAGCCGCACGGCCGGCTGGGCGTTCGCGAGAACTTCTACGCGCAAGGCAGCCACTTTGTTCTTCGCATTCTTCGCATTCTTCCCATCGCTGGCCGGCGGACGCTTTGCCACTGAACCATCGACGCTCGAGTTTTCGCCCGCTCGGGCCAACAATTCATCCGCTACTACCGCGAGAGCTGCGGCGTCTTCCCGCAGCAGGAGAGCCGTGCGTGAAAGCGCTTCGACGACACGCGAATTGAAGGTGGCCATCAACGGCAAGAGCCGGCGACGAACGCGCACCCGCGCGAACTTCTCATCAAGATTCATCTGGTCCGTTCTGAAATCTACATCGCGCTCGCGGCAGTAGCTTTCCGTGTCGGCGCGCCGCGCCCAACGTAACAAAGGACGAGCGAGGATGATCCGGTGCTTACTATCAAGGAGTCGCACCGGCTCAATTCCACCCAGACCATCAACGCCGCTGCCGCGCAGCAAATTCAGAACTACCGTCTCCGCCTGATCGTCCATCGTGTGCGCCACCAAGATCATTTGCGCCTTCTGCTTGCGCGCAACCTTCGCCAAAAAATCATATCGAGCGCGGCGTGCTGCTTGCTCCAGATTATCATCGGTCTTGCCCGCACGCTTCTTGACATCTACGCGTGATGACAAGGTTTGGTAACCCAGACGTTCGCCGAGCTTCGTCACCCATTCCGCGTCTTCCTTACTCGCCTTGCCGCGCAGACCGTGGTCCAGGTGCGCTACCGTCAACTTCAACGCCAGCTGCTTCGCCCTAATCAGCTCGGCCAACGCCAGCAGCAGGGCGGTCGAATCGGCACCGCCGGAGACCGCAACCACTACGCGCGCATTTTGCAAAGGCAATTCCAGCCGCCGCCACTCATCAAGCAGCGCTTGCAAGAACTTCGTCATCCTTTGTTTCTTAGGCGAGCGGGTTGGTCTCTGCTTCACACCGGCCCTGATACGCTAGACTTGAAAAGAACGTTGAATGCTCGGCGCTTAGAGTACCGACTTTAGTCGGGCTTTTCTCAGTGACTTTTTCTCAAGATATAAAAACAAGAGCCCGACTGAAGTCGGTACTCTAAACGCCGCGCACCAATACTAAATAGCCCCATGTACGACTACCGAAAAATGACACCGGAGCAGAGGCATGAAGCAGTTCAATACCGGCGTTTACGAGAACGGCCCTGGCATTGACCGCCTCATTGGGAATTTGAAGGCAAACACCAGTTCATAATTTCCGCCGCGTGTTATCAGCACAGAGCGGTTATCGGCGATACACACGAAAGAATGACTGAATGTGAAACCGAACTACTTGAGGTGTGCCAAGAGTTTGCGGCTGTGGTTTATGCCTGGTGCGTCTTGCCGAATCACTAGCACTTGCTGGTGCGGACCGAATCAGATCGAAGGATTGCGCCGCGAACCTGGGAAATTCCATGGTCGCCCATCCTTCAAGTGGAACGGAGAAGAACGATGCAGAGGGCGGCAGGTCTGGCACAACTGCTTCGAGCGGGAAATCAAATCATACCGTCATTTCTGGGCGAGCATGAATTATGTCCACCACAACTCGGTGCATCACGGTTACGTGGAGAAGTGGCAAGACTGGATCTGGTCAAGCGGGTCAGATTTCCTTGAGCGCGTCGGTCACGAAATGGCTTTGAAGATTTGGCGAGATTATCCGGTTCTTGATTATGGTAAGAAATGGGACGTTGATTGAGCGGTGTTTAGAGTACGACTTAGTGGGGTTTTCCTCGAGGTGGAAAACAAAAGCCCGACTGAAGTCGGTACTCTGAACACCGCGTTTTCTACCTGACGATCATCGTTCCCGTACCTTCATCGGTAAAGACTTCCGCTAAGAGCGCGTTGCGCGCTGAGCCATTCAGAATATGCGCGCTATGCACGCCCCGGCCCAACAGGGCGATTATGCTTTGCAGTTTGGGAATCATGCCCCCGGTGGCTTTGCCATCTCGTATCAAACCTTCCGCTTCGTCCTTCGTTAGCCGCGATAGCTTCGTTTCAGGCTCGCCTTCCCGCAGGTAGATACCGTCAACATCGGAGAGCAGGATCAGTTTCTCCGCCTGCAACTGAACGGCAATCTCGGCGGCGATAGTGTCGGCGTTAATGTTGAAAACTGTCCCTTCAGCATCGGCTCCGAGCGAGGAAATCACCGGCAGGTAATCCTTCTCCAGCAGCACCATCAACAGCCGCGCGTTGATTTCCAGGATGTCACCGACGTGTCCGAAATCAACATGCTCTCGCGCGCCCGTCTCGCGATTCAAAACCTCTTTCGGCGGGCGGCGTTCGGCGTGCACGATGTTTCCATCGACGCCGGACAGCCCCACCGCTTCAATCCCCCGGTTGCGCAAGGCTGCCAGAATGTCAGTATTGATCTTGCCGGCAAATATCATCTTCGCCATTTCCAGCGTCGCGTCGTCAGTTACGCGCCGGCCATTAATGATCGTCTGCTTGATACCCATCATTGAGGCCAGGTCGCTCAGCTGTTTTCCGCCGCCGTGGACCACGCAAAGCCTTATGCCGACCTGATGAAGCAGGGCCAGCTCTTCAGCCAGCGAGCTGAGATTCTCGTGATCTTCAGTGGCTTTGCCGGAGAGTTTGACAACGAATGTTTGACCCTTGAAGCGTTGAATGTATGGCAACGCCTCCCGCAGCAGGTCGAGACGTAGCTGATTGCCGACTTCGTTTGTTGCTTCGCTCATATCCGTCTGCTATTCGAAAAGATTTAGCCGCGGATTAACGCGGATACACGCGGATCAGAACCAGAAAGAACTTAGAACTGATTTTGCATGAATCCGCGTTCATCTGCGTTCATCTGCGGCTGGTCCTGTTCTAAGCCAACAAGCTACTAAGAATCGCCTTCTGCACATGCAGGCGATTCTCTGCCTCATCGATCACCGCGGAAGCAGCCGAGTCGATCACGCCGTCGGTAACGATCACATTTCGTCGCACCGGGAGACAATGCATGAAGATGGCCTGGTTCGTGCGCGACATTTTCTCTTCGTTCGCGATCCATTTAGCCTGATACGAAGCGCGCTCGGCAACGTCCTTT
>JBDUCF010000163.1:0-6316 GCA_040003545.1 Pyrinomonadaceae bacterium
ATCTTCGATCACCAGGCACCCCTGCGGCAAAAGCGGCAGCCGGCGCTGACCGCGCCGTTTTCCATTCAGGCGCTCCAACGCTAACTGGTAAGGCCGAGGATCGGGTTTACAGGCCGGCGCGTCCTCTCCGGCTACGACCACCGTAAAGCATGTGTCGACGCCGGCCCGCTCCAGCACATAATTTACTTCGTGGCGTTGGGCCATGCTGACGACGCCAAGTTGATAACCACGCGATGTTGCCTTGATGAAGGTGATGACGCCGGTACTGACAGGCAATTCATCTTTGATGAGTTCTCGATGCAATGCCAATTCGCGCGCAATGACTGCGTGCATGATTTCGTTAGTTAATGGCTTGCCTGCACGGGCAAAGGCCGCTTGAACAAAAGTTGGGTCGTCCATGCCCAGCGAACCAAAATAATCCGCGTCTGAAAGTTCTACGCCTTCGTCATTCAAGACCTGGCGGTACGCCCTGAGGTGAATCGGCTCGTCATCGATTATGACGCCATTGAGATCGAAGAAGATTGCCTGAATCATACCGGCCGCGATTCGTAAACTCAATTCGGCCCTGATAGGGCATTGGACTTTGGACTTTCGAGGTTAGACAGATTAAGCCGGGCATTCTGCTCGTCAAACAACTTCGGTAATCGCTCGCTTTCGAGCACGTCGAGTCGCCGCAGGACCTCTGCCAGCGAGAGCTCGTTCTTCAGGTTCACCTGAAAATCCAGGTCGGCGCGCAGGCGATCTTTCTGGCCCTGCCGATTCTGCGACATCATGATGATCGGGGCCTGCAATCCGGCAAGCACCGCCAGCGTAAGGTTCAGCATTTGAAATGGCAACGGATCAAACCGCCTGACAAGGATGTAAGAGTTCAATCCAATCCAGAAAAGTATCAAACCCAGAGAAAAGCCAATGAATTTCCAGCTGCCTCCGAATTCAGCGAGGAGGTCGGCCGCTCGATCGGCCACCGTCGAGTGGGCTGCTTGTTCTTCGTTAACGTTTCGCGAAACACGTCGGCGCAGTAGATCGTCCGTGCGGCGCAGGCGCTCAGTTACCGCGCTGAGCATTTCCAGCGCCACGTCAGGATTGGTGCGTACGAAGGAAAGAAACTTGTCGCGGGCCAGAATTGCCAATCGCGCATCTTCAGAAACGCTGGCGTCGGCCGATCGTTGTTTACCATCTATCAGAGCCATCTCGCCAAAGAAGTCGCCGCCGGCCAACTCGGCCAGGGTAACGTCCTTTTTGTCCTCGTCCCTGAGACTGATGCGTATGCGACCGCTTTCGATCAAATACATCGCGTCCCCGGAGTCACCGGCGTGAAACAGCACGGTGCCGCTTTTTACTTCACGCACCTTCAGCAAACTGCGCAACTCGCGCGCGGCCTCATCGCTCAGCGCGGCAAACAAAGGAACCGATCGCAACGCCTCGAGCGTCATCTCAGGAGGAGTGTTTTCCGACATACCGTTACCTCACTAACTAAGGATGCCTGGGGAAAGATGAAATGAAGATTTTCCATATATCATTTGTCATTTTTCCATTTGCGAATCAAGTTGAACTTGCACTTCAAGTTGGAATACGCCATTGAATTCATCGTGCACCCTAAACGCGCTAGTGACCAACGATTATGGAAAATGAAAAATGATATATGGAGAATCTCCCGCCGTAACCCCGCCGCCGGCATACATCATCATTCATCCGCAGAGACGCGTCCGTCTTTCATCAGAATAATTCGGTCGGCAAAGCTCGTGGCCAGCTCGCGATCGTGCGTAACCAGCAATACCGTCAGCGAATCGCCGCCGACCATCTCGCGTAGTAGTGCCAGCAGCTCGTGGGCGCGAGTTGAGTCGAGGTTCCCGGTCGGCTCGTCGGCAAGCAGAACGCGCGGCTGATTTGCCAGCGCCCGCGCAATAGCCACGCGCTGCTGCTCTCCGCCGGATAGTTCCGCCGGCCGGTGGTCCATCCGCTCGGCCAGGCCAACCCGTTCGAGCAATTGCTGCGCCCGCTTGCGGCGCTGAGCACCGCGCACGCCGCCGAAGGCCAAAGCCAGCCGCACGTTCTCGGCCGCGCTCATGGTGGAGATCAGGTTGAAGTTTTGAAAGATCATACCGACGGAGTGACCACGGTACTGGGCCATTTGCTTTTTGCCGAAAGGCCCCAGCGACCTGGAGTCGAACAAAACTTCGCCGCTCGTCGGCCGATCCAGTCCGCCAAGTAGATTCAGCAGCGTGGACTTTCCCGATCCCGAGGTTCCCTGGATCGCCACGAATTCACCTTCTTCGATCGCAATCGAAACGGAATCCAAGGCCACTACCCGCGTGCTACCCATCGGATAGACCTTCGACACTTCTTTGGTTTCGATCAGAGTCACCGGTAACTCCAGTAGATTCAAACCTCGTTTGAAGGAGGGACTATCGTCCCTTGATTTCTTATTCGCACATGTCGCGGCGGAACAAGTCCCGCCTCTAAACGCGGGCGGAACTGATTTCTACGCGCTCGCTGCATTGGTCTGGGCCACGCGCCAGAGCTCGAAGCATTCTTCGTTGAAACCTTTCAGCGGAACTTCGAACCTGGTAGAGATTAGTCCACTCTCGGGATTCTCCAGCAACTCTTTTACCTCTGGATCGGCGCACACCTCGGTGGAAATAATCACATCATTGCCGGTGGAAAGAGCTTCAAGGCGCGCGGCCATGTTTACAGTCGAGCCGAAATAATCCAACCGGTCATTTAAAGTTACTGCAATGCAGGGTCCGGTGTGCAACCCGACCTTTAGGGTTAGCGGTTGCATTCCCCCTGGTGGCGACGCCAGCATCTTTTGCGCTTTCAACATCGCCCGCAGGGCCGATGCCGGCCGGCGAAACACCGCCATGACCGCGTCGCCAATGGTTTTTACCAGCGCGCCATCTTCCTCCGCGATGGCCCGTTTCAAAACGTCGAAGTGATTCATCACGTGTCCGAAAGCCGTCGCGTCGCCGATTTCCCGATACATTTTAGTCGAGTTGCGCAGGTCGGTGAAAAGAACTGTTAGACTCCCAACCGAAATCTGATCGCCGGGACGCAGTGCCTCGTGGGCAAACAGATCGCGGAACACCTGTAGGGCCGTGACCTCCGCCGCAGTCGCGGCCTGATCGCTCCATGCCATCCGCTCGAGAATGAAAAGCTGTTCGCTGCCGGTGGCATTCTCAAGACGCAACGAAGGACGCAGAGACAATTTCAGCTCGTCATTGGACCAGCCCCCGGTTGAAGCCAGCAGGAGCGCTTCCTCTGCTCCGTTTCGAGCGGCCACCAGGAATTGTCCCCCGGGCAACTCCAGCGTGCGCAAGCGATATCGGCCTTCCTCGAGTGGCAATTGCAGTTCACGCGTAGTTCCCGCCGGCAGTAACTGTTGGGCAATCACGTGCGGCGTGATTTCCGGCCCGCCCATGCAGAATGAGCGCGTCTCCACCTGGCGGATGGAAGGATTCGGGCGAAATGTCAGTTCCACCGATCGATCGAAATTGACAATGAAGTCAATATTGCAGCCGGCGCATTCCGCTTGCGGCTGCACACCCGCCAGCGACGAGGTCGTTTGCACCGCGCCGCGACAGTGCGGACAGATCAGTTCCCATTGAAGGTCGAGCAAACCAATGCGCGTCGCTTGTAAACAAACCGCCAGCACTTCCTTTCGCGGCACTTCCCAGTAGTCTGCCAGCACGAACGGCCGGATGCGCGACAGGGTTAATTCATCTGCCGCACTCAGCGTTTCGATCAACTTGTCGGCAAGCGCGGCATCGTCAATCTGCGAGCGAAGTTTGGTACCAAGCGACGCCAGACGCGCGCGGCCGCCGGGAGCAAAAGTTGGTTCTGCTGAGCGACCGACTGTCTCTCCGTTGGCGGCCAACCGGTCGTACTGCCGAAAGGTCGCGCCGAAGGTTCGCTTACTCAGCACACCGATTTGGATCGGAATAGCTAAGAGCCCAAGTATGGACTTCGGCTGAGCGAATACCTGAAAAGTAAGATGGGTACCTCCGTTGTCCTGCGGCGCCAGCTCTGCAAGCACACGCATCTCGGCCATCGGCCCTTTTCGATATCGCCGGACAACTCCAAAACGAAACGGCCTGATCCACTCAAAGGGTTGCTCTTCCCACTCGACCGGCAGCCCGAAAACGAAAAGGCGCAGACGCCGGCGCGCGTTAATTATTTCTTCTCCCTGGTCAGCCTGCTCGACCGGGGGCACACCGGTGTCCCGATTGAAACGATTTGTATCAGCAAGCAGGGGCCATATCTCTTCCGGGCTGGACTGGAGATCAAACTCCCAGCGGTAATGGAATTCGCGGTAGGCCATAGGGCAGAAGTCGGAAGTCAGAGGTCGGAGGTCAGATCAGAACCGCCTGCGGTAACGGGCGGTTGATTTAGCTCTATTAAGCAAGTCGGACGGAAAGATCAACCGCCCGCTACCGCAGACGGTTCTGACCAGACCCCTGGCCTCTGACTTCTGGCCTCCGGCCTCAGACTTCTTTGTACTCGGAGTCCACATCTTCGTGTGAAGAAGCCACGCGATAGTTTTTCGATTGAACCTGCTTGGTAATCAACAAGTCGTCCTTCTTCTTCAGAAGATCGGCGCGGTTGTAAACCGAAAGCTCGAAGTTGTAGCCATGCGTGATGGCATCCTTGGGACAAGCCTCCACACAATAGCCACAGAAAATGCAGCGGCCGTAGTCGATGTTGTAAACCTCAGCGTAGCGCTCGTCCACCCCGATGCGTTCTGCAGCGGTGCGCGGGTCATCTCTGGCGACAATGTAGATACATTCGGATGGACAGGCAGCGGCGCAGAGAAAGCAGGCGACACACTTCTCTTTTCCATTTTCGTCAACGTGCAGCAGGTGCTGGCCGCGATAACGAGGCTGGACCGTGACCGGCTCTTCCGGGTATTGCACGGTCTGCTTCATTTTAGGAATGTAGGACAACGTAACGCTCATCCCCTTGATGATGGCGCGCGTCGAGTCGATCACGTCGGTGATGATTGACATAATACCTCTCCAGTTCAGCTCAGCGCATTGCACCGGCTATCTGAATCAACCCCCAGATACCAAGAATCACAATTGAAAGGCCCCCCAGAACGATGCCGCCGATCGCCATGCCTTTGCCGCCATAGCGCAGAGGGTCATTCTTTTCTTTGTTGATAGCCATTATCCCGAGGACGATGGCCGGAATTCCCGTGAAGACACTACAGCAAACGAAACTGAGAATGCCGCACACCAACGAACCGATCGCCAGACCGTTTTCCTGGGTTACCGGTGCATAGCTGGAGTAACTGGTCGCCGGCAGTGGTGGTTGATAACTACTATTCCAGGCCGCTGCCGGCGGTTGCGGCAAGCCTCCGCTGTTCCAGGTACCAGGAGACGGCGTCACAGGCGCCGGCGGAGAGCTCCAATCAGAGGCGGGCGGGGGCGCCAGAATTGTCGGGGCCGGATCGAATGAACTGGACGCGGCCGACTGATCTTTGATCAAAGCCGAGCCGTCGCTCAGACAAAAACTTAGCGCATCGTCTTCATAGGTGCGACTGCATAGAGGGCAGCGTTTCATAGGAGTTGGCCCCAGTTTGTCATCTGAACTTCGTATTTCCTGCTTCGCACTCTGAAACTCGCATTCGTTGTGTTCCCGCGCGATACCAGCAAAAGAACCGAGTACAAAGCAAAGTACGAACTAAACCATTTCAAGCTGGCTGAAAAAATAGGAAATCTCGATGGCGGCGTTCTCGTCTGAATCGGAGCCGTGCGTCGCATTCTCGCCTACCGACGAGCCAAACTCTTTTCGGATCGTGTCTGCGTCTGCTTTTGCCGGATCGGTCGCCCCCATCAGATCGCGCCATGCTTTGACCGCGCCAGGTTTTTCGAGCGCCATCGCAACGCAGGGTGCGCTGGACATAAATTCCGTCAAGCCGGAAAAGAAAGGGCGCTCACGATGCACGGCATAAAAGCCTTCAGCTTGAGGTCGCGACAGGTGCAGCAGTTTCATTGCCCGGATGCGAAATCCTCCGGCGATTATGCGATCGATTATTTTTCCCGTGCTGCCCGCGCTAACCGCGTCAGGCTTGATAATTGCGAAAGTAAGATTACCCGATCGATCTGTCATTCATCTCCTCTGAATTTGGCCGCGGATGGACGCGGATAAACGCGGATACAAGAGACCATGAACCCAAACTCCGAACTGCACCTGCTCTTTGATAACCGTTGCTATTCCTCTTATCCGCGCAAATCTGCGTTAATCCGCGGCTAAATTCTTATGCCGCCGAACTCGCGCCAGCGCATCTTTCATTGCCGATCCAATATCCGCCGGCGAC
>JBDUCF010000164.1:0-6278 GCA_040003545.1 Pyrinomonadaceae bacterium
GCCGCGATTGGTTTGATCCTGGGCGGCGCCGGCGGCGCCGGTTCGCTGGCGGTGCAGGGAAGCAAGGAGCTCAAGCTCGAGTCGGGAACTGAAATGCTTGTTCACGTAACTCGCTGATCGCAGGCTATCGTTCCGAGGTCGAACCTCAACGATCGATTTTCTCGCAAAGGCGCAAGGTAAAAGCTGGAGGGCGCAAAGGAAGTGGCGCCTCAGCTTTGACTTTGCGCCTTTTCTCTGTGTTTTTGTGTCTGGGAAGTCTGACAATTGGAAGAAAACCTGAACCAGCCCCGTCTAAAGATTGATGCTTGAAGAGACGGAGGATTGATGGAGCACGGCGCCGCAATGCCTGCCCGCGAATCGCAAATCGACGAGCGCACCATTGAAGCTTGTCGGCAAGGTGATGAAGAAGCGTTCCGCCTCTTATTTGAGCGGTACAAGGACAAAGTGTACTCCATCGCGGTTTACCATTTTCATGGAAACGAAAGCGACGCCAACGATGTTACCCAACAGATCTTCCTGAAGCTATTGACCACGATTGGACAGTTTCGCGGCGACTCAGAGTTCACAACCTGGCTCTACCGGCTGGTGGTCAACGCCTGCATCGACGAGCAGAGAAAGCGCAGACGCTTTCTTCCCTTTGGCGAGACAACTCTGGTGTCCAAACCAACCAACCGGTCCTTGCAAGAGAAGCATTTCGCTCGCGGCGAGATTGCTGAATCTGTCCGGACCGCAATCACAGAGCTGAAACCGAAATTGCGTCTGCCAATTCTGCTCAAGTACATCGAGGGTCTTTCATACGAGGAGATCGCGAATGTTCTGAGTTGCTCCAAGGGCACCGTCGCCTCGCGCTTGAACCGAGGCCACAAGGCGCTGGCGAAGCGTCTGTCTTATCTGCGGGATCAAGTCGGGTAGTAGCACTGTTGAAATTGATTTAGGAGACTGAGATGGTTAGCAATCACGTCATCCGACAACTATCTGCCTACGGCCACGGAGAATTAACGCCGCGGGAATCGGCCGAGGTCGGCGGGCACCTGATGGCTTGCAGTAGGTGCCGCAGCGAGTTTGAAGAGATTAAGCTGGGTATCAAGCTGGCTGAGCAATTGCCGCAACTTTCGGCTCCTGATTCTCTTTGGGCCGATCTGCAACTCTTGAGAGAGGCTCAAGCGAGTAACCGCGATGATGTGCTTTTCAAACGGCAGGCAAAGAAGTTGAATCTATGGCAGCCTCGCTTTGCGGCAATCGCCGCCGGGTTGCTCCTCCTGACGGGCCTGGGGGTTTTTTGGTTTTACCGGAATCAGACACGACCGTCATGGGAAGTTGCGCGGCTCGAGGGAATGCCAACGATCGGTTCTTCGGTAATTAGCGATAAGGGCCGCCTTGGAATTGGACAGTGGCTGGAGACAGACAGCAACTCGCGCGCGAAGATTGATGTAGGAACTATTGGCGAGGTTGAAGTCGATCCGAACACGCGCTTGCGGCTGGTCCAGACACAGCCAACTGAACACCGGCTCGAGCTGGCGCACGGAAAAATGAGCGCCAGGATTTGGGCGCCGCCGCGATTGTTCTTCGTGGATACTCCCTCAGCGGTAGCCGCTGATCTCGGTTGTGCCTACACTCTCGAAGTAGATGATCAGGGCGGAAGCCTTCTGCGCGTTACTACCGGGTGGGTTGCCCTGCAGTTGAAGGATCGTGAATCGATGGTACCGGCCGGCGCGGCGTGCCGGACGCGGCGGGGAATTGGACCAGGCACACCATATTTCGAAGACGCTTCCGAAAGTTTCCGCGCCGCATTAGCGAAGCTTGATTTCGAATCCGGAGGAATGGACAGGAGCAAGACTCTGGAATCTCTGCTCGAAGATTCTCGCGCGCGCGACACGTTGACGTTGTGGCATCTATTGGCGCGGGTTGAAGGCGCGGAGCGCGCGCTGGTGTACGGCCGCATGGCTGAACTCGTGCCGCCGCCGGTTGGTGTGACCCGTGAAGGCGTCTTGGCGCTCAATCAACAAATGCTAGGCGCCTGGAAGGACAATCTCGAATCAAGCTGGAGCGATTATTCGTCACCAGCAGTGAAGGACTTGAAGAAGGTATGGACCGGCGGTCTGGGAAGGATACACAGGTTGGAAGCAAAGAGATAAGCAAGGCAGAAGGCCGCAGGGAGGCCTTGGTAGCCCCGCTGACACGCGGGACTCTGACTCATGAGCCCTTGATTACGCGTCGGCGAAACAAAGCCTGAAAAGACTGAATAGTCAGGTCAGCTTCGTGAAAGGAAACGGAATGAACCGGACAATGAATTTGACGAAGCGCGCGATACTTTGTGCGGCGTTGATGATTATCGGGCTATGCGCACTGCTGGCCGAAAAAGCTGAGGCACATCCTGCGACTGGAATAGTTGTCGATCGCAAAGGCCAGGTTTACTTTAGCGATCTGGAAACCGTTTGGAAGATCGGCCGAGACGGCAAGCTCTCCGTGTTTCGCGCGGGGATGAATGGCCGCCACGTACACGAACTGGCCATTGATAGCGAGGACAACATCTATGGCGCCGACATTAGCTATGTGTCGCAAAAATGGATCAGTGACGTATGGAAGATGACTCCGGAAGGGAAGTTGACATACCTTCTGGCACCGACTGACAATCCGCCCCGCGGCATGAGTCTCTGGCGCGACCACGACGGCAATATGTACCTGGTCGATCAAAACAACCATACCAAAACGCAAACTCTGCTTCTGCGCCGAACGCCCGATGGCGAGGTCACAACTCTTGCGGGTAGCGCGTACGGTCATAAGGACGGGAAGGGAACCGAGGCTAGATTCAGTAGCGTTGGCGGAATGGCATTTGGTCCGGATGGGAATCTTTATCTCAGCGACGGAACTTCAGTGCGCAAAGTCACGATGGATGGAACCGTAACCACAGTTGCGAAGGACCTGGATGTCAGAACCAGCGACGACAAGCCGTCACTATTCGGAGGTTCATACGGAAGCCTTACCGGACTTTCCGTTGACTCCAGTGGCAACGTGTACGTCGCCGACGCCGGAAACCGGCGCCTCCTAAAGATCAATAGTGGCGGCAAAGTCGATGTTGTTCTTCGCAGCGATCCGCCCTATTTTCCCAACGGAGTTGTGACAACACCTGCTGGCGATGTTTACGTTATGGAAGTAGGGTTTACTGTTCCCGGCAAGTGGAGTGGGCCACGGATCCGCAGAATTACCGCAGATGGCAAGAACGCACTAGTCGGGCAGGTGCTCGCCGAAGGTGGCTCTGCAGAGTTGAAGGCCGAAGCGGCGCAGGTTGCCGGGCGATCGGCAGAGGCCACGATTGGTTTCTTTTACACAAACGCCTGGGCCAAATACGCCGTGGGTCTGCTAGTCCTGTCTTTTGTGCCTCTGTCGATCTTTGCCTGGAAACGCCGCCAAAGGAGAAGGCACGCATGAAGCGAGTGCGCACAATATTGAAGTGGCTGGTCATAGTTCTGGCGTGCCTTTTTATTATTATCCAGATTAGGAGGCCGGCCCGCACAAATCCTCCCGTCGATCAATCGCAAACGATTGAGGCGCATACGGAAATAACGCCGCAGGTGGCGTCGATCCTGGCGCGCTCCTGCAATGATTGTCATTCGAATAAAACGGTGTGGCCGTGGTACACCAACGTCGCGCCAGTCTCGTGGTTCGTTATCGACCATGTTAACGAAGGCCGCAGCAACCTAAGTCTTTCTGAGTGGGGCCGCAATGACCAGCGCCGCCAGGGAAAGAAGCTGGAGCAGATGTGCGATGAAGTTAAGGACGGCGCCATGCCGCTGAGTTCCTACACCCCACTCCACCCGGGTTCAAAACTCTCGGCTGAGGATGTAAAGACACTTTGTGACTGGACCGAGGCCGAGCGGGCGCGGCTTGCTGCGCAGTAAAGCCAGCCCCTAGGCCGCCACAGCTTCGTCTTTTAGTTTCTCTGCCTGGTAGTGCGTGGTCAGGGCCTGAATGATTTCGTCGAGGGCACCTTCCATCACGAGGTTTAGTTGATGGATGGTGAGGCCGATGCGGTGATCGGTTACACGGTTCTCTTTGAAGTTGTAGGTGCGAATCTTTTCCGAGCGATCGCCTGAGCCAACCATCGAGCGGCGCTCGCTGGCGACGGCGTCGTGCTGCTTTTGCTCTTCAAACTCCTGCAGGCGCGCTCGCAACACTCGCATTGCTTTCTCGCGATTCTTAATCTGCGACTTTTCGTCCTGCATGGATACCACGGTGTTCGAGGGGAGGTGGGTAATGCGGACCGCCGAATAAGTTGTGTTAACCGATTGACCGCCGGGACCGGAAGAGCAGAAGGTGTCGATGCGCAGCTCCTTGGGATCGATCTTCACGTCAACTTCTTCAGCTTCGGGGAGAACCGCGACAGTGATCGCCGACGTATGGATTCTGCCGCTGCCTTCCGTTTGCGGCACGCGCTGCACGCGGTGGACGCCCGACTCGTGCTTGAGTTTTGAGTAAACCTTGTCGCCTTCGATTAGCGCCGTCGCTTCCTTGATGCCGCCGATACCGGACTCGGAGATATTGAGAACCTCCATGCGCCAGCGCTGGCGTTCCGCATAGCGCGCATACATGCGCAGCATTTCGCCGGCGAACAGCGACGCTTCATCGCCGCCGGTGCCGGCGCGGATTTCGAGAATCACATTCTTTTCGTCGTTAGGATCGGTAGGAATCAGCAGCAACTTCAAATCGTTTTCCGTCTGCTGCATCTGGGCCTGGAGCGTTTCCACCTCGACGCGAGCCATTTCGCGCATGTCTTCGTCTTCGGCAGATGCGTACAGCTCGCGCGCGCCGGTAAGTTCTTCGTTTAGAGACTTCCAGTGACGATGTCTTTCGACAATCTCGCCCAGGCTGCGATGTTGCTTCGCGGCTTTTACGTAGGCCGTCTGGTCCGACATCACCTCCGGCGCGGAGAGCTGGGTAGTTAGCTCCTCGTAATGCTTTTCGATTTGTTCGAGTTTCTCCTGCATGGTTTTAGTGTCCGACAAACTTCAGTTTGTCGAGTAGGGTTGTCTATTCAGCGCCACGACGAACTAAAGTTCCTCGGCCTATCACGAAAGCAGCGCCAGCCCCGCTTCCTGCTGTTGCGGCTCCAGCTTCAATGATTCCTTCAGCGCTTCGATGGCTACTTCCAGCTGTGAATCATCCGGCTCCTGGGTCGTGATGTTCTGCAGCCATACGCCCGGCTTCGTTATCGACCTGAAAAAGAATCCGCTTTCCTTCTTTGCCGACAGCCGGATAATTTCATAAGACAGTCCAGCGACCAGCGGGATCAAAGCAAGGCGCACCAGAAAATTCAGCAGCAACGAATCAAACTTGATCACCGAGAACAGCAGAATCGAAACCAGCATTACCACCATCAGGAAACTGGTGCCGCAGCGCGGATGCTGGCGTGGTTGCGGCCTGGCGTTTGCGACCGTCAAAGGCAGTCCGGCTTCCCATGTGAAAACGGTCTTGTGCTCAGCACCGTGATATTCAAAAACGCGCCTGATGTCTTTCACGAGCGAAAAGCTGAAAATCATAATTAGAAAGAACGACATGCGAATTAGTCCGTCGATCAAATTGAAGCTTATTGACGGTCGCACCGGATGCAGGTACGTCTTGATGCTGTGCCAGGATCGTGCGTACCACGGTTCGTTGTCCGACAAACCTGAGTTTGTCGGACCTTGCTGCGTGCTTCCAATCGCGCCGTCGCTCTTGATCGGCGCGCCAGGTTGAGCCGTGCTGACAGCGGCCGGCGTGGGTGCCCAGCCGGCAGCGTTAAAGAGGGCATTCGTCAGCAACAAAGGCGCGGCAATAAACAGCAGTACATTAAAGAACAATGCGAAGGCAATAGAGCCCGCTGCCGCAGCTGTGCCACCCTTCTTCAATTCATCCTGCGAGCGTTTTTGCGTCGGCACCGGAAACAGTCCCGGCATCGCGCCAGTCAATCCCGCAAAGTCGCCTTCACCTTCAATGACGGCAGGAGTGAGCGCAATCTCGATCTCTTCTGCTTCTTCTGCATCGGCAAAAGCCTCGTTAGCTGAAAAATTCAATGCCTTGATTCCCAATCCCATTGACTGGACCAGCACTGCGCCGCCCCGGAGTATCGGCAGCTTCAGGATTGGAACCTTGTCGCTCCACTTGGGAAGGCGAGCGGCCGTGTTGACGATCGTGCCATCAGCTTTACGCACGGCGATCGCATAAGCGTTCGGTGTGCGCATCATCACGCCTTCGATAACGGCCTGGCCGCCGACTATTAAATCTCTTTCGTTAGTGCTCAA
>JBDUCF010000007.1:0-20975 GCA_040003545.1 Pyrinomonadaceae bacterium
TAGATTTTCCATTTGTCATTTTCCATTTCCCATTGCAGTTACTCAGTATTATTGGGGCGAATGACAAATGGAAAATCTATCTTGGTTTCACTGGGTAATTATTCTGTTCACCTGCCAGCGCTGTCACTTTCTTGACACTGCCTCGTCTTCCACTTCGCCACCCTCGTTGATGGGAATCTCGGATGGCGTTGCATAGGTTACGCCGCGTCCCTCATGTGACTCGGCGTTGTCCGTGGAGGGCGGCATCGATCCGGTCAAAGGTGGCGGATTGAACCCGGGATAGTCTATGCGAGCGTGATAGATCGCGGTCAGCGCCGAAATGATCGACTCTCGAATGGTTGTTACCTCTCGCAGCGTCAGGTCGCATTCATCCAACTGTCCATCGCTGATAACGGCATCGAGGATTCTGATAACGATCGCGCGAATGCTTGCCGGATCCGGCCGGGCCAGGGAACGTGCCGCAGCCTCGCAGGAATCCGCCAGCATCATGATCGCAGTCTCTTTGAATTGGGGCTTTGGTCCCGGATAACGAAACTCGGCTTCGTTTACTTCCTCGCCCGGTTTTGCATTCGCCTGGGCTTTGCGAAGAAAGAAATGCAGTGTCCTGGTGCCGTGATGTTGGGTAATGAAATCAGCAACCTTTTTTGGCAAGCCGATTTCCTTCGCCAGCTTGATGCCGTAAGTCACGTGGGTTGTGATTATGCGAGCGCTCTGCGAAGGTCGCAGCCGGTCATGAGGGTTGTGGTCGTGCTGGTTCTCGACAAAATAGTCAGGGGCCGCCACTTTCCCTATGTCGTGATAAAGCGCGCCGATGCGCGCCAGCAGGGGATTGGCGCCGACTGCCCGGCAAGCCTCTTCCGCCAACTGGCCGACCGCGTGCGAATGCTGGTTCGTGCCGGGAGCGCGTAACGCCAGTTGGCCCAGGGCCGGCAGATCGGCATTGGACAGCTCCAGCAACTTCACATCAGTCAGTATGCCGAACAACGACTCGTTTATCGGCAGGCCACCGGCGGTGAAGATCGTCGTAAGCAAGCCACTCCCTATTCCGCACGCCAAAGCCAGAAGTACTGTGCGCCACGCCAACGCCTCCTGCGCGTAGGCAATCAAAGCTAACGCCGTTATGGCATTCACAGCGCCCTCAAACAATCCTGCCAGCGTTACGGATTGTCTTTCACGATAGCGCCCGATTCCGTAGATCGCGGCGGCACACGAAATCATCGCGTACATTGCTGTCTGTATCCCGCCGGGCGATAGCAGTCCGGCAAAAAGCGCAGTAATGAGTCCGGTAATCAACGCGAGCTGCGTATCAACGAGAAGACAAACTAACAGTGCCGCGGCGGCGAAAGGAATGGCGAACTTCCACACGGTGGGATCGTTGAAGGGAGCCCGCGTGCTTTGAATAGCAATACCATCTCCGAACATAAAGCCCAGCCGCATGATGATGGTTTGAACCACAACTGCCGATCCCACCAGGGCAAACGCCCGCTTGTTTGAAAGCGCAAGAGGGACATTTCCGGCGCGGTGCTCGGTGAATTTCCAGGCGACCGCGTAGCTGGCCGCAATCAACACAATAAGTCCGATCACACCCTGTAAAGGTCGTTTGTATGACTCAGAGGCACCGGTCACGGTCAGAGGATGGATCAGAAGTAACGTAGTCACTGCAACCAGGAAACTAAATCCCAACCCAAACTGGGCCGTCGGCGAAAGCCGGCGGAATGGGCGCAGGAGGACGCCGAGCACTGAGTCTCGCATCGATGCCAGCGGGGAAGTTAAGCGTGGACGGCGGCTGCTCATTACGACCGGACTAACTCAAGCTCCTTTTCTGCCATGTCACCGGCAAGCGCCGCCGGCCTGATGTTACTTAAATCCCGCGCCAGTAATTCACCAGCTCTTTCCAACAAGGGCCGAAGTGTGTCCGGCCGCGCCGCCGAGATCGCGAGACAATCGCGTCCAGTCGCATGCGACACGTGACGAATCATGCCTTCGACAACGTCGACAGCCACCAGATCAGATTTATTCAACACCACCAGCCGGGGAATTTGGGCGAGCCCGAGTTCCACGAGCATTCGATCAACGGACTCCATTTGCTGTTGCCACCTTGAGTTAGCAGCGTCAATCAAATGAATCAGCAGAGTACTATCGCTAATCTCCTCGAGGGTAGCTCGAAACGCGGCTACCAGGCCGGGTGGCAAATCTCTTATGAACCCCACCGTGTCATTGATGATTACTTCCTGTTCGCGAGGCAGGCGCAACCGCCGTGATGCCGGATCGAGCGTGGCGAACATGCGCTGCTCTGCAAGTACACTACTTGCGGTCAGTTTGTTCAGCAGTGTCGACTTACCGGCGTTTGTGTAACCTACGATCGAGATCAGGGGAAGCTTGTGTCGCAAACGCTCTTTGCGACGTTCGTATCGCCTTCGCCGCTGAGTCTCGATCTCCTTTTCCAGACGATTGATGCGATCGCGAACGCGGCGTCGATCTGTTTCCAGTTTCGTCTCGCCCGGTCCCCGCCCGCCAATCCCACCGGCAAGCCGGGAGAAGGCTGAATTCTGGCCCGTGATCAAACGTGGCAGCAGATATTTCAACTGGGCCAGCTCGACTTGAATCTTGCCTTCGCGGGATTGCGCGCGTTGGGCGAAAATATCAAGAATCAATTGGGCCCGATCAATCACTTTCAAATCAGTCGCCTCGGAAAGTGATCTGACCTGGGCCGGCTGCAGCTCGCGATCGAACACTATCAGGTCAGCTCCCAACTGAAGGGCGCGCACCAGTAACTCTTCCAGCTTTCCTCGCCCCAGCACCGTGCGTGGGTCGATAGCCGGACGGCGTTGAATCATTTGATCCAGTACCGCAACCCCTGCGGAAGCCGCCAGCTCGCGAAGCTCGGCCATCGAGTCTTCAGCATCCGCCAGAGAGCCATTTGTGACATTAACAAGGATTGTGCGATCGCTGGTGCCGGCCCGGCGCGCGGTCTTGCGATTACGGGCCATTTCTTCTTCCAGCGAATTGATTAACGCCAGGAAGTCGACATCCATTTGCGAGGGAGGCTTTGGTTCAAGAAAAGCAAAATGCTCGTTGGTTCCGTTTACGTCGGGCTGATCGATGCTTACCGGCATAAGGTGCGCAGCCCGCACAAGTCCCGGCAGACCCGTACGCGCATCGACATCCAGCGCGGCCATCAAGTCGAGCCGGAGTAAGGCCAGGTCAGTCAAATCGTCCTGGGTTAGTTCTTCACCGCGCAGGTGGGTATGAACGCATCGCAATCCGCGAAAACGATCGACGGCGACTCGGACCCGTTTCAGGTCGGGCAATTCGATGCGCCGCGCGTCGCCGACTATTACGTACTGCACATAACCTTTGCGATCGACCAGGGCGCCAATCTGCCTGCCGGTCTCATGTGACAATTCAGTCAGTTGACGGGCAAACTCCGGCGTCACTATCTGATGCGGCTCGATGCGACGCGCGTAGAGCTTCTCGATGCGGCGCAACTGATTGGGCTTTAGTCCCTGCCGATTTCCGAGCGCGTTATGAATAGAGATTCTCCTCCGGGCCCGGCAGCGCAATTGACGCACACCGCAAGGTAAGCAGACGCCCTGACAGCGAATGTTGGGAGCCTACCAGCCCCCACGACCGTTTGGTTGAAGCTGTGAAGTTGCGGGAAGAGTGAAGCGAGCGATGGATAACGGACGCCGGTTCGATCCCTTTGCTATTACCATGCGACGCAATGTCGCCTGACCGCTTGAGCATTAGACGTTCGGCCCGGGCATCATGTGTTCCGTGAACAGCCGGACTCCAGGACGATATGGAATGCCTTTGACCGGGGCGAATTATAACATAGCAAATCAAAGCACGGCATCGTGTCGCTCAGAACCCAGGCCTGGCTGGAAAGCTGATTAGACATACCTTCAATCGGGACTTATCATGAAGTCTTTTTGAGAATGGGGACGGATACACATCAGATGATCGAACCTGGCCGCATTACCCGTATCGAACCCGCAGCCGGCATTCCCGGAGGCGAGGTCGTCATTGAAGACGCGGAGCCCGATTTCGCAAACATTCGTAGGCGGGGTCTGTGGTTTGGGACCCGACGAGCTCATCTGGTGGCAGCCAATAGGGGACGTGCGCTGGCCAGTGTGCCCGAACTACCGCGGGGTGGAGAAGTCGTGGTTACAATTGGACGCGGAGGCGAACGCAACAGCGCCGGCGATAAGGTGCGTTTCAAGATCGCCACGAAGCTCGCCGAGGATCTACATCCTGTTTCCAATCCCGCCTTTGACCCTGACGATGGGTCACTCTATGTCACGCGTTCCGGCGGCCGGGGCGATATTTTGCCGGTGACACTATTCCGCGTCGATTCGGACGGGGAGATAAATGAGGTTTCCGGCGACATCGCCAATCCGACCGCGATCGCGTTTGATCAGACCGGACAGATGTTTGTGACCAGCCGGATGGATGGCACCGTTTATCGTTTGACGCCTTTCCATGAAGCGGTGGCTTTTGCTACGTCCCTCGGGATCGCCACCGGCCTGGCTTTTGATCGCAAAGGGCGAATGTACGTAGGCGATCGCACAGGAGCGATCTATCGCATCAGCGGCATCGGAGAAGCGGAAGCGTTTGCACAGCTGGAGCCTTCTGTTTCAGCCTACCATCTTGCGTTCGGGCCCGACGAGAATCTTTACGTTACTGGCCCGACTGGTTCGAGCTTTGACGTAGTGACGCGAATCGATCCCTCGGGCCAGCCCATCACTTTTTTCCGCGGGCTGGGCCGGCCGCAGGGAATGGCTTTTGACCGCGAAGGGAATCTTTATGTCGCGGCTTCATACAGGGGCCGGCGCGGAATTGTGCGTCTCTCTCCGGATGGGAGTGAAGCCCGGGTTGCGGTAGCCGGGATGAATGTCGTCGGGGTGGCTTTTGGTCCATTAGGAGAAATGGTTGTCGCGACGAATGACGCGGTGTTCAGCTTGCCGTTGGGTATTCACGGCGTGCTGTTGAAGGATGCCGCATAGAGGGGGAATAGGAATATGGAGTGGTAAGGTTCGTTTTTGACACTGCTAATAGCGCATGCTACTTTGACGGCTGTTCATTTATAAGCCTGTTGGTTCATTGATTAGATGGGACAATTCGACAGCAACACGGTCGGCCAATTCATCCTTTACATGGTCGCGCTGATATTCTCACTTTCGGTACACGAATCGGCGCACGCGTGGATGTCCAGTAGGTTTGGCGACGACCTGGCGCGTTCGCAGGGCCGCATAACCTTGAATCCGGTGGCCCACGTCGATCCTATCGGCACGTTGCTTTTCCCGGCCATCGCCTTCTTTACTCACGCGCCTTTGTTTGGTTGGGCCAAGCCCACACCCGTTAATCCGTTAAGCTGGCGCAACAAGCGGGTAGCTAATTTCTGGGTTTCCGCTGCCGGTGTGATTTGCAATTTTATTATCGCCATAGTCTCGGGCATAGGCATTCGCGCCTTATACTCCGCCGGCGCTATCATGATTTCGGATCAGGGTGGGTTGGGGCCTGCCTCCAGTTCAATGATTGCAGTTGGTGCCGTTGAACTATTGATGGTGTTCTTTACATTGAATGTAGCGCTCGGAGTATTTAACTTGATCCCTATTCCCCCACTCGACGGAAGCAAGATTCTGCAGAGTATTCTGCCTCCGAGTTTTGACTCAGCGTTTGAGTCGCTCGAACGATTCGGCTTTCTTCTACTGTTTGTCGCTGTGTTTACCGGAGTGCTCGGTGTTATTTTTCGCATTGTGATGCCGCTCGCCTGGCGCCTGGTCTTTTTGGGTGCGCCGCTCGATTTCGCATGAAAAGAATCTTCAGCGGTTTAAAGCCATCGGGCCCCCTCCATCTCGGCAATTACCTTGGCGCACTGCGAAACTGGGTCGAGCTACAGCGCGAATACGAAAGTTTCTTCTGCATCGTCAATCTGCATGCGATAACGGTTCCGCAAGATCCGAAAGAACTCCGCGAAAGAACCAGTGAAACCGCCCGCCTCTATCTTGCCCTTGGAATCGACCCGCAAGTGTCGACCATTTTCGTGCAATCGGATGTTGCTGAGCACGCGGAACTCACCTGGCTGCTGAACTGCGTGGCCCGTATGTCGGAACTGGAGCGCATGACGCAATTCAAGGACAAAGCGCGAAAGCAAATTGAGAATGTCGGAGTTGGCTTGTTTGATTACCCGGTGTTAATGGCCGCTGACATCCTGCTTTACCAAACCGATCTCGTGCCGGTCGGCGAAGATCAAAAGCAGCATCTCGAACTGACGCGTGATTTGGCGATCCGCTTCAACCGCGACTTTGGCGAGACGTTTCGCGTGCCCGATGCGTTCATTCCGAAACTGGGCGCGCGCATCATGTCTCTGTCCGACCCGTCTAAGAAGATGTCGAAATCCGACGAAGAAAACGATGCGGGCTGCGTAATGCTACTCGATGATGCCCAAACCGTAGAACGCAAGTTCAAACGTGCCGTGACCGATTCAGGCACCGAGATACGATTTGATGAGAAGCGGCCGGCCATCGCGAATCTTCTAACTATCTATCAATTGCTGACCGGAAAACCTCCCGCCGAAATCGAGGAGCAGTTCAGCGGCAAAGGATACTCAACTCTGAAGCAGGCCTTAGCTGATGTCACGACCGCATTTTTGCAGCCGCTTCAAGAGCGCGCCCGGGCCATCGATAGTGATAAACTAGACGAAATTCTGGAAACCGGCGCTACCCGGGCAAGGGCTATCGCGCGCGCCACGCTGGATGAGGCAAAGGCCAGGATGGGGATCATCGGCGCGACGAAAGGTTGAGATGAAGACAGACGAGACGTCAGAAATTGAGATGACCTCCCACGCTGCCGCGGCAGCGCCGGCAGTTGCGACCACAATAAATGTCGCCGGCGCCAGCCCGGAGATTTCTTCTAACCAGGACGGCGAAGACCTGAAAATAGTTTTGGGCGAATTTGCGGGCCCCCTGGACCTGCTGCTTCATCTTATTCGGCAGGAGCAGGTGAGCATCTATGACATCCCAGTGGCGCGAATCACTGAAGAGTATCTCCGCTACCTGCAGCTGATGAAAGACCTCGACATCGCCCTGGCCGGCGATTTTTTAGTGATGGCTGCGACCCTGATTGATCTGAAGTCACGAATGCTGCTGCCCCGCGATCCGCTGGCAGAAGGGGAAGGGGAAGACCTGACTGATCCGCGTGCTGAGCTAATCAACCGGCTCCTGGAGCACGAGAAGTTCAAGGCGGCAGCGCAAATGCTCTGGTCGCGCGCTACGGTCGAGCGGGCGGTCTTCGCCCGCGCCGAGCTGGAAACAGACAAACAGAACCCGGAAGTTGCCGTCGGACTCTTCGATCTTTTGACAGTGTTTCAAAAGATCCTTGCGCGCCATAAAGAAGAAGTCCTGATGGAGATCGAACGCGAAGAGATCACCATGGCGGACATGATAGATCGGTTGCGAAACATGGTCCGTTCAGCCGGAGAATTGAACCTGTTTAGGTTTTTCGAGCAGGCGCGTTCGCGCCGTGAGCTGGTGCTGGCGTTCCTGTCGATACTCGAGCTGGTACGCGCTAGTGAAATTTCACTTATTCAGCGCGAAACCTTTGGCGACATTGTTGCGCGCAGTATGGGCTGACAAACATGAAAGCAAAAGAACAAAGAGTTGAAGTGACCTCCGATACAGCCGAGATGAGGGAAGTTGTTGAGGGTGACGCCTTAGACCAATTGCCCCCGGAGCGGGAAGATGATTCCGCGGGATTGGCGGGCCAGATCGCGCTTAGCGCTTCGGAGTTGGCGGCAATAAGCGAAGCGCTGATCTTCGTCGCCGACGAACCCATTAGTGCCCGGACGATTTCCGAGGTCTTGAGAATTGGGCAGGACGAGGTCCAGGCGGGAATCGAGCAGCTGGCTCAAGAGTTCAACGCGCGTAACGGCGGGTTGCACCTGCGCGAGATCGCCGGCGGCTGGCAACTGGCGACGCGCCCGGAACATCACGAGCACATCCGTGCTTTTCTTAAGTCACGCCCCAGCGCGAAGCTTTCCCTCGCTTCTTTGGAGACCCTCGCCGTCATTGCTTATAAGCAGCCGATTACCGTCCCTGAGATACTGGAGATTCGTAGTGTGCAATCGCCTTCGGCAATCAAGACTTTGCTCGACAAACGGCTCATCGTTGCCAAAGGTCGCAAAGAAACAGTTGGCCGGCCAATGATGTACGGCACTTCAAAGGAGTTCTTGATTCAGTTCGGCCTGAAAGATTTGTCGGAGCTACCCAGCATTGAGGATTTCGAAGATCTGGCGGGTGGGGCGTCCTGAGTGTTGTGGCCCTATCTCCCGTACTCGATTTGTTGCTGCCAATCGACCCGGGTTGGGAAACTCTGCGCGAGGATCTGAATGCTCTGACTGCGTTCGCGGTTGAGTACCGCTACCCTGGCGAGATGGCTACCGAAGACGAGGCTATGATCGCAGGAGTTCCTCCCAGCGGATAAGACAGTTAGTTCGAACATCCCTCGGACTTGCATGACACTGAAGGATCTCTGGATGGAATCGCGTCTCCAAAAATTGATTGCTGAAGCTGGCATTGCCTCGCGCCGTCATGCCGAAGAACTGATCACCGCCGGCGAGGTCACGGTAAATGGCAAAGTAGTCACGACGCTGGGGACCAAGGCCGACCCTGAACGCGATCACATCAAAGTTCGCGGCCGCTTGATTAATCCGAAGCTGGACGCCCGCCAGAAACTATATGTTCTTTTGAATAAGCCCAGGGGCTACCTTACGAGTCTGGCCGACCCGGAAGGCCGCCCGCTTGTCACCGAGCTGATTCCAGCGGCGCTGGGACGCCTGCATCCCGTCGGCCGGTTGGACTTTAATACAGAGGGGCTTTTGCTATTAACGAACGATGGGGACTTCACGAATTTCATCACTTCAGCACGCAACAAGGTAAAAAAAGTCTACGAGGTCAAAGTTAAGGGACTACCCACCGACAAAGGCATCGAGCGTTTACGTCGCGGCATTACTCTTGATGATGGAGTTCGGGCCGCGCCGGTGGAGATCAAAGAGACCGGCGCAACCGGCACGAACGTTTGGTTTGAAGTTGTGTTGCATGAGGGCCGCAATCAACAAATCAGGCGCATGTTTGAAGCCATTGGACATTCAGTTGTAAAGCTGAGGCGCAGCGCGATTGGGTTCTTGAGAGATGAAAAGCTCGCGATTGGCCAATGGCGTTTGCTAACCAACGCTGAGGTTGGGCGCCTAACGCGCGCGCCACGAAAACCTACTTCAGCGCGGCCAAAAGCAAGGACCGCTGTTCACAGTGGTCGCGGTCGTTGAGGTACAATGGGATTTCATTAATCGAGTTTCGGGTTCGAGTTTCGAGTTGGTAGGGCTCGATCTCATCTGCCCCGAAACTCGAATCTTTGTGATGGGCTGGAAAGGAACCGGATGGAGTTTGAGCTGAGCGAAGAGCAGCAGCAGGTAAAGATGAGCGTCCGCGAATTCGCCGAGGCTGAAATCGCGCCGCACGTTATGGAATGGGACGAAGCTCAACACTTTCCGATCGAACTACAGCCAAAGCTAGCCGACCTGGGATTGCTGGGCAGCATTTTCCCGGAAGAATATGGTGGCGCAGGTCTCGGCTATGTCGAATATGCAACCATCATTGAAGAACTTTCGCGGGTCGACGGCTCGGTGGGAATTTCGGTTGCAGCGCATACCTCGCTCTGTTCAAATCACATCTACGAATTCGGCACTGAGGAACAGAAGCAGAAGTTCCTAATCCCGCTTGCGAGCGGTCAGCACCTCGGCGCGTGGGGTTTGACGGAACCGAGCGCCGGGTCGGACGCTTCAGGAACGCGCTCGCTCGCAGTGCGCCAGGATGGTGGTTGGGTTGTCAACGGCGCAAAGAACTTCATTACCCATGCTATTCACGCCGATACTTGCGTGGCTGTTGCTTCGACCGATCGCGCTAAAGGGAATAGAGGAATCACTGCATTCATTTTTGAGAAAGGCACAAAAGGGTTTTCCCCGGCAAAGAAGGAAAACAAGCTCGGGTTGCGCGCGTCGGAAACCGCCAGCGTCGTGTTTGAAGATTGTTATGTGCCGGACGAAAGCCGGCTTGGAGAAGAAGGCATGGGTTTTATCAACGCCATGCAGGTGTTGGACGGCGGGCGCATTTCCATCGCGGCTTTGGCAGTCGGCATGGCCCAGGGCGCTTACGAATCCGCCTTGCGCTATGCGAAAGAACGGGAGCAATTCGGTAAGCCCATAGCCGAGTTTGAGGCTATCCAGTTCAAGCTGGCCGATATGGCGACCCAGATCGATGCCGCGCGGCTACTAATGTATCGCGCCGCGTCTTTCAAGGATCACGGAAAGAAGGTTACCAAGGAATCGTCAATGGCTAAGCTCTTCGCGTCCGAAATGGCCGTGCGGGTATGTGAGGAAGCGATCCAGATTCACGGCGGATATGGTTACACGAAGGACTATCCCCCGGAGAAGTACTGGCGCGATTCCAAGTTATGCACTATTGGCGAAGGCACGTCCGAGATTCAGCGGATAGTTATTGCGCGGGAAATATTGAAGCAACATGGTTAGAGTGGGGCCGTTAGTACAAGTCCGTCACTCGTGGCGGCGTGTCCTGGAACCAGCCCCAGATCTAAACGCTTCCGAGGCAGAAGAATTTGGTAGTTGAGAACGTTTCACTCGTCGACCGAATTGCCGCCGGTGATTCGCGGGCCATCGCGCGAGCGATCTCCAGAGTTGAAAACGGATCGCCGGGCGCCGCTGAACTAATGAAGGCAATCTTTCCGCGCACGGGCCGGGCTTTGATTGTTGGGATTACCGGTGCGCCTGGCGCAGGAAAATCGTCGCTGGTTGACAAGCTGGCAATGGCCTATCGTCAGCACGGCGAACGGGTTGGAATTATCGCGGTAGATCCTTCAAGCCCGTTTTCCGGCTGGGCGATTTTGGGTGACAGGATCCGCATGCAGGCCCTCGGTTTGGACCAGGGCGTTTTCATTCGCTCCATGGCTACCCGGGGAAATCTGGGAGGCTTAGCGCGCGCCACCGTGGACGCCGTAGCCATTCTGGATGCCGCCGGCTTTGAAAAGATCATAGTTGAAACTGTTGGGGTGGGACAGGATGAAGTTGAGATTGTGAAAACTGCGGACGTATGCGTGGTTGTACTTGTGCCGGGAATGGGCGACGATATTCAAACCATCAAGGCCGGCATAATGGAAATCGGCGACATTTTTGTTATCAATAAGGCCGATCGCGAGGGTGTGCTTAGAACGCAAAAAGAGTTGGAGGCGTTGCTTGGGTTGGCGATCCGCGAAGATCAATGGCAACCGCCGATCGTGAAGACAGTGGCCACGGAAAATCAGGGCACAAAAGACCTGGTAGCTGCGATCGATAGTTATCGTAATTTTGAACAAGGCGCGACAAAAACCAGCGGCCGACGTAAAGCGATTGCGCGCTGGCGAATACTGGAGTTACTGCAAGAACGGTTGGTGGCGCAAACCCTGAACCGGGAGTCTGCATCAGAAACACTCGACCAGTTGGCCTCGGAAGTTGCGATGAAGCAGCGCGATCCCTACTCGGCGGTCGAGGAGTTGATGAAACAGCGCTCCGCGCGGGTAGAAAGTCTGCCCCTACAAAAATGAAGATCGACCATATTGGAATTGCCACCAGAGGTATTGAAGAGGCGAGCTCCTTTTGGTGTGACGCGCTGGGCATTAAGAGTTTCGACACCGAGGAGGTCAAAGAGCAAGGCGTACGCGTGGCCATGCTTCCTTTGGGGGAATCGCGCATCGAACTGCTTGAGGCTACGGGCGACAGTTCGCCCATAACAAGTTTCTTGGAGAAGCGAGGGCCGGGCATTCATCATATCGCTCTCCGGGTTAGCGATATTCGCAGCGCCCTGGCCCAGTTGAAAGCTAGCGGGGCCCGTCTGATTGATGAGGCACCTCGCCCAGGCGCCGGCGGTTGCCTGGTTGCGTTTATTCATCCATCGGCGACAGGCGGCGTGCTTATCGAACTGGTGGAGCAGCCTAATATAGAATAGGAATTGAAAGGACTGGAATTAATCTTGACTTCAACAACAAAAGCTTGGATAGCGGCGGCGGTCGGAATAGTTTTCGCGATAGGCCTGATCGGCTGGCAGGTAATGGTGCGTCGGTCCAGGGTAGTTAACCTGACAGCTGATGACATGGCTTTAATCGCGGCAGACCAGGCGCCGCAAACGCGTACGCGACTGGCTTCAGATGAAACGGCGCGCAAAGACTTCGCGAAAAACATCCGTGAACTTTTGGCGGTGGCCGAGGAGGCTCGAGCAAAAGGGATCGCCGATCGACCCGAAATTAAACGGCAGCTGGAACTGATGCGCGCACTCGTCATTTCCCAGAACTACATGTCATCGCAGTCTCAGGGCGCGCCCGGCGCTGCGCCGGCGAATAATGTTTCCGATGCGGAGGTTGAAGCCTTCTTTAAGGAGCGGGGACAGGAGGAACGATTCAATCAATTCATCAAGGACGCTCAGTTTCGCAATCCTCAATTGGCTGGTTCACAGATCCCGGAGGAGCAACTGAAGCAGGCGAAGCAACAGTTGGGCCAGGTTTTAATCGGGGCGCGCAAAGGAACCGCCGCCGGAATTGATAAGAAGCGAAACGTTCAACTCCAGATCATGCTGCAGGAATCTCGTGCGCTTGCTTCGACTTATGCGGATGAAAGCCTCAATCCGGAAAAGAATCCGAGCATGAAAGCAACCGACGCTGAAATCGCGGCTTATATTGCGAAGCATCCGGAGCTCGATGAAAGCCAGGCGCGTGGAAAAGCCGAAGAAGTACTGAAACGCGCCCGCGCCGGTGAGGACTTTGCAGCCCTGGCGAAACAGTACTCGGCCGATCCCGGCAGCAAAGACAAGGGAGGCGATCTGGATTGGTTCGGACGCGGAAAAATGGTCAAGGCATTTGAAGACGCCGCGTTTGCCCTCAAGCCGGGACAGATAAGCGATATCGTGGAATCGCCGTTCGGTTTTCACGTTATTAAAGTGGAAGGTCACCGGAATGGAACGTCCGGCGACGGCAAGCCGGAAGAACAGGTGCACGCACGACATATTCTGATTGCCAAAGCTCCACAGGCAAACCCTTTCGGTCCGCCGAAGTCCGGCAGCGATCAGGCCCGCGAGGCGGTTGAACAGGAAAAAGAGAAGAAACTGCTCGACGAGATAGTCAGTCGCTCGAAAGTCAAGATCGCCGACAACTTTCAAGTGACGGCGCCGCCCGCAACCCAGCAATCGCAATCGCCCTTCATGTCTCCGAACGAGCCACCATCGGCTCAGGAAGCCCCTGCGCCTCCTGGTGACACTTCAGGAAAGGCCGGCAAGGCAACTGCTCCGCCTCGGGTTGCGCCAAAGACCGGGAAGCGATAATGGTGCAGCGAATAGTGCTCGCTTCGCGGACTGGCGGGCAAAGTTCCGGGTCGGGCAAGAGGGTGGAACGCTCTCTAAAACTCTCCAAACTCTAAACTAATGCATTTGGGAGATTATCGCGTGGAGGTTGTGCCCGACGCCGAGTTTCGCCTTGATGGCGGGGCGATGTTTGGCGTAGTTCCGCGCACTCTCTGGTCGCAAGTAGCCCCGCCCGATGATCAGAATCGCATCAGAATGAACATGAATTGTCTTTTCATCGAGGCAGACTCGGAAAAGATTCTGATAGACACCGGCATAGGTGACAAGTGGGCGGCCAAACATCTGGAGATGTATGGCATCGCGAGAAAACGAAAGCTGGGGGAGTCACTTCGAAGTATCGCCGGAGTTGGGCCCGAAGAGATTACCCTGGTTATCAACACGCATCTCCATTTCGATCACTCTGGCGGTAACACTGAGCTGGATGGAAAGGGAAGAGCGATACCGGCGTTTCCCAACGCGCGCTATTTTATCTCCCGGGCAGAACACGAACACGCTGAAACTCCGTCCGAACGCGACCGCGCCAGCTATCTCTCCGCGAATTGGCGGCCACTGCAGGAGTCAGGACAGTTGGTGCTCAAAGAGGCAGACTACGAAGTAGTTCCCGGAGTGCGAATGGAAACGCATGCCGGCCACAACCGTTCGATGCAGTGTGTGCACATCAAACGCGGGGGTAAGACTCTCTTTGGCTTTGCCGACCTCGTGCCGACCCGCGCGCACGTACCATTTGCCTGGATCATGGGATATGACCTTTATCCGGTTGAAACGCTTGAGGCTAAAAAGAAACTCCTGCCTCAGGCGGCATCTGAACGTTGGCTATGTCTCTTCTATCACGATGCCGATGAGCCCCTGGGTCAGCTGATTGAAGAGGGGGGAAAGCTGCGGGCAGTCGCCTGTAGCGAGGAGCGGCTCTAGTAACTGTGTCGAATACTACTACAACAAAGATCGGCATCATCGGAGGCAGCGGCCTCTATCAAATGCCGGAGCTGAAGGACGTTGAGGAAATCACCGTTGATACTCCTTTCGGCAGCCCTTCTGACGCCTTCATAGTCGGGACACTCGAGAATGAGCGGGTTGCCTTTCTGCCGCGCCACGGACGGGGACATCGCTTTACCCCTACCGAGGTGCCATTTCGAGCGAACATCTATGCGATGAAGTTGCTCGGAGTGGAGCGAATTCTTTCAGCCTCAGCGGTTGGTTCGCTGCAAGAGAAGTACGCGCCGCTGGATATGGTTATCCCCAACCAGTTTTTTGATCGCACTCGAGCACGGGCACGGGAGTCGACTTTCTTTGGTGAGGGCGTGGTGGCGCATGTGACCTTTGCACACCCGGTATGTGATGCTCTGGGAGATGTGCTTGAAGAGTCGTGCACGGTGTCGGACGTTAAAGCGCATCGCGGGGGAACCTATCTCTGCATGGAGGGACCGGCTTTCTCGACCAAGGCCGAATCTAACGTTTATCGCTCTTGGGGCATGGATGTGATCGGCATGACGAATCTGCAGGAGGCTAAACTGGCTCGCGAGGCCGAGATTTGCTACGCAACCCTGGCACTGGTAACGGATTATGATTGCTGGCATCCGGACCATGATGCTGTCAGCGTGGAAACGGTCATTGAGTATCTAAACAAGAACGTGCGCAACGCCCAAACGGTGATGCGAGAAGCGGTAAAGCGTCTGCGAGGTGTAGCGCGAGATTGCAAGTGCGATTCGGCGTTGAGGAACGCGATATTCACGGCGCCGGATCTTTGGCCGATTGGGACCGCGACAAAGCTTGAGGCGATCATCAAAAAGTACGCAGCCGCGCCTTAGTCTGAAGTTGCGCTCTTCAAGCAGACCTGGTTGAGGGCAGGACATCGTCCGCTGTTCAAGGCTTGCTGGCGGATACCTGATCAGTAGTTTAACAATGAGGTACATCATGAAAAGAATAATCTTCCTTTCTACAATGTGTTTGATGTTGTTTCGGGCAGGCGGGCCGCCGGCGCATGCTCAGGGCACTGTGAAAACCGGGCCAGCGCCCGCTACGGTGCGCGACTCTGATCTCGAAAAGGATGCGATGCACAATCTCGAGGTCGCGCGTCACTATTTCAAGCTCAAGAAAGCTTACGTAGCGGCTATTCAGCGTTGCGAAGAAGTGATCGCGAGCAACCCCACCTTTGCGCGCATCGATGAAATTTTGTTCATCGCGGGTAAGAGCAGCCTACTGCTTTCGCAAGGCAGGGGCAAACAATCTTCCAAACTCTCCGTCGCAAAACTGCGCGAAGACGCGCGTGCTTACTTTTCCCAGCTCGTAAACGATTATCCCGCCAGTTCGTTTCGAATAGAAGCAGAAGGAGATCTGAAAGCGCTGGGCGGAATAAAGCCAAAGGAACAATAAGTTGTAGGCGACAAACGTCAGGCGAACGTCCCGCTCGGTTTAGTTGTACGGCTTAGTTAGGCAAACTTCCCTAGTTCGAACCGCTAGGTCCGAAGACCAGCTTTCAACTTTGTCACAGGAGAACTCATCAAGTGTCGTTACTCGTAGTTGGCTCGGTAGCGTTCGATGCTGTAGAAACGCCGTTTGGTAAATGCGCAAAGATGCTTGGCGGCTCGGCCTCGCACTTTTCGATCTCGGCCAGTTACTACACCAGGGTGCGAATTGTGGGCGTAGTGGGTGGGGATTTTGGCGCTAAAGAACAGAGGGTTTTCGATAATCATCGCATTGACACGACGGATCTCGAACGGATTGTCGATGGCAAAACCTTTCGGTGGCGGGGCCTATACGATTATGACTTAAATGTGGCCCATACATTGGAAACCCAGTTGAATGTGTTCGCAAACTTCAAACCAAAACTTTCGCATGACGCCAGGCAGTCACGTCTGGTGTTTCTGGGAAACATTCAGCCGGAGTTGCAGAAAGAGGTCCGGGAGCAGGTCAGGGGGGCTAAGCTTGTCGCTCTGGATACGATGAACCTCTGGATCGAAACCTCGCGGGATTCTCTGCAAAAGGCGATCGAGGTGGTTGACCTCTTAGTGATTAACGACGCCGAGGCCCGGCAATTGACCGAACAACACAACCTTATCCAGGCCGCTCGAAAGATACTGTCATGGGGCCCGCGCACTCTTATCGTTAAGCGGGGTGAGTATGGCGCTGCAATGTTTACGCAAGAGAGTTACTTCGCTATCCCGGCTTATCCTCTTGAGTCAGTCTTCGATCCGACTGGGGCGGGCGACACTTTCGCGGGTGGTCTGATGGGCTATTTGGATAGCCAGGAGACCCTGGACGAAGGCGCCATGCGCCGGGCGATGATTTTTGGCTCGGTAATGGCGTCCTTCAATGTTGAAGAGTTCGGTACCGAACGCGTGCAGAGGTTGACCCATGATGAGATCAACGAGCGCTTTCGTTCTTTCAAGCGTTTCACCCATTTTGAAGAGATTCCTTTCAAGCCCGCGTGATCAGCCCGGGCGGTCACCAGACACCCCACCAGTCAAAAAGATAGAATTTCCTCTTTCAATCAGACCGATTCAACCGGCCCAATAGCACTGCTCGCGGCCTTGCGAAGACCCCTAACGTCAATAGCATCAATGGTTCAGGACAATAGTTAGTTCCTGGCACGGAGCGTGCTACTTGGTTCGCGACTCGCACCGCGATTTGTGTCTGCGAGTCCTCGGTATCTTAAAAATGATAAGGACGAATCGAATGAGACCCAATAAACGTTCCCCCGTCACGGCGTGGGTAACTTGCTTCTCGCTAACCGTTTCATTGTGCGCAGGCATAATGGTTGGCGATCGGGCAAATGCAGCGTCCCCGCAGGGAAAGTCGCAGGCTACTGATAAATCAGAGCGCAGCGGCAAGACCAGCTACCCGACGCTCCTACGTTACGCCATAGATTTGACTAAACAAGCTCGTCAGGGCCGGCTCGACCCAGTCATCGGCCATGACACTGAAATTAACCGTACGCTTGAGATTCTCTCCGGCGACACGGGCCATAATCCTGTCCTGGTTGGCGAATCTGGCTCCAGCACTTCCATAGTTGCGGAAGGGCTTGCGCAGAGAATCGCTTCAGGCGATGTGCCCGAGAGCCTGCGTGATAAGCGCTTGTTCAGTCTCAGTTTGGATGCGATAGCCGCCCATGCAAACAACAGTGGTGAGTTCACCGCTCGCCTGAAGGCTGTGTTTGCCGAAGTGGAGAGCTCCAAAGGCCGGATCATCCTTTTCGTCGATCAACTTCATCAGTATGTCGGCACCTATGCAGAGCGCATTGCCTCTGATACCTTGCGCGACTCGCTTGAGCACAGCCATTTACGTATTGTTGGTGGCACCTCGCTCGAAGCGTACGCCCAGTACATCGCTGGTGATGCAGCCCTCTCTGCGTTGTTTCAACAGGTTCGCGTCGCCGCAGTGAACGATGGCGAACTGAGCAAAGCCGAAGAGGCAAACAGCGATCAAAAGAGGAACGCCGAAGGGTTTGAGGGAGACAAGATATCCTCCGAGTTACGCACGATGATGCAGGGTGCCAACTCCAATGGTGAACGTGTCAGCCTGATTCTTCAGGTTGATAACCTCAACAGTGCCAAACTCAACGCATTCCTGAAAAGCAATGATGTGCGGGTCGATGGCCGCTTTCAGCGGTTAGGTGCCCTGAAGATTGAGGCGCCGGTCAAGCTCGTGGCGCAGTTGGCCGCGAGCGGTAACACGAACTACATCTCTTTGGACCAGCAGGTTCAGTCTTTGGGCCACCTCTCTCTGACGACTGGCGCCGACGCCGTCCGCAGAAACACGGTTACGTCAACGACTACGTCCCTGCTTGGCAACACGAATACAATTACGACTACGACCACGATGGACGGCACCGGCATCGGCATCGCTGTGGTTGATTCCGGTATCGATCCCGGACACAGAGCATTCCTCGGTAAGAATGATCAGAGTCGCATCGTTTTCAGCCAAGACTTTACTGGCGAGAATCGCACCGATGACCCGTTTGGCCACGGCACCCACGTCGCCGCAATCGCCGCGGGTAATGGTCGCATTGGAGAGGCGAAGTATATCGGCATCGCGCCGAACGCCAGCATCATTAACTTGCGCGTGCTGAACTCGCAAGGTTTGGGTACGATTTCCCGCACCTTGAGTGCTCTCGATTGGTTATTGGCCAATCACGCTACCTATAACATTCGCGTGGTCAACATGAGTTTGGGCACGCCGGCAATTGATTCCTACAAGAATGATCCGGTATGCCGGGCAGTCCGTCGCCTGGTTGATGCTGGTGTCATCGTTGTTGCCGCTGCCGGCAACAACGGCAAGAACGCCGCTGGCCAGAAAGTTTATGGGCAGATTCATTGTCCCGGAAACGAGCCGGCCGCAATCACAGTAGGAGCCTCCAATACTTTCGGCACGAACGGTCGTAACGACGACAGCGTTGCCACCTTCAGTTCACGAGGCCCGACGCGAAGTGGCTGGACAGATGCCGCAGGAGTTAAGCACTTCGATAACTTGATCAAACCCGAATTGGTCGCTCCCGGCAATAGGATAATTGAGGCTGAGTCCGATCATAATCTCCTTGTCACTCAGCATCCGGAACTGGATGCTGGAGTCAGCGCCAATGCGAATCGCAAAGAGATGTACCTGAGTGGTTCGTCGATGGCGTCGCCGGGTGTTGCCGGCGCGGCAGTGCTCTTGCTGCAGGCCAATCCCAAACTGACGCCAAACATGGTCAAAGCCTTGTTGATGTATTCGGCGCAGCCATTGGCCGGCTTCAATAGTTTCGAACAGGGTGCGGGCGAACTCAACATAGAAGGCGCCATGCGCTTGGCTCGCTTGGTGCGAACGGATTTTGGTACAAGCAAGCCTATCGGGGCTAATTTGATGAACTCGCTCATTCCGCCTGTACCTCAGACCACCATTGCCGGCCAAACATTTGGTTGGTCCCAGGGCATCATCCTGGGCAAGCATTTTGCGAAGGGTGCTGGTCTGATTATGAAGTACCAGCCTATCTATGCCCTGGGCGTTGTTATAAGCGACACCGTTAACATTGGCGACGGCGTTGTTATTAGCGATGGCGTAGTTATCAGCGATGGCGTCAGTATTGGCGACGGAGTTGTGGTCAGCGACGGCGTTGTCCTTAGTGATGGCGTTTCAGTCGGAGACGGCGTTGTCGTTAGCGATGGCCTTATATTGGGCAGCGGCTCGCTGCTCGTAAATATAAGTGCCCTTGACGGCGATGGAGTAGTTGTAAGCGACGGCTATCTTCTCGGCGATGGAGTAGTTGTGAGCGACAGCGTCGTTATTAGCGATGGCGTTGTTATCAGCGACTCGGTGGTGGTTGCGCAGGCTGCGCAGCTAAATGGTGATCCCACTTTGGCTATTGAAATAATCGTGGACACTGGCATCGACTACCTTGGCGACGGGGTCGTCGTCAGTGACTAAGGAGGATGCCATGACACCATATAACACCACACAAACGACGCAATCTAACTCCCTGGATTGGACACAGGCCATGTTGCAAACAACGACGCCTTACCACAAGCCAGTGTTGGCCCCGGTCAGTTCGCGATCGGTGGAGCCGCTCCGTGAAGAGCACAAGACGGAAGTCTTAGCCTTCCTGGCTGCTCGTGCCCAACACACATTTGTCATGACCGGGTGGATACTCGACAACGGGTTAATCAGCCCCCTGAACCGCGGGACCTTCTATGGTCATCGGAATGCACAGGGTCAGCTTGACGGCGTGGCGCTCATCGGACATGTAACACTGTTCGAGACAAACAAGGAAGCGGCGCTGGCAGAGTTTGCGCGACTTGCGCAGGACTGTCACTCCGCCAAAACCGTGATGGGCGAGGCCGAGAAGGTTGAACGCTTCTTGAGCTATTACAAGCGGGATGGACACGCGCCCAGGCTCATGTGCCGCGAGCGATTGTTCGAGCAACGACATAAGGAAGAGATAAGCGAATCCCTGCCGGGCCTCCGCTTAGCCACAGCGGCCGATTTGGAGCTTGTCGCCCCAGTCCACGCTCAGATGGCATTCGAAGAGAGCGGCGTCAACCCACTCTTTGTCGATCCAGAAGGCTTCTATCGACGTTGCGCCCGTCGCATCCAGCAAAAGAGGGTGTGGGTAAACGTCGAGAACGGCGAGCTGATCTTCAAGGCCGACGTAATCAGTGACACACCTGAGGTGATCTACCTTGAGGGCGTGTATGTTAGCCCCGAGAAGCGCGGAAACGGGCTCGGAGCTCAGTGTCTAAAGCAACTCACCAATGCGTTGTTAGCGAGCACGAACTCGGTTTGCCTGCTCGTTAACCACGAAAACCCTGCGGCGAACGCCTGCTATCAAAAGGCCGGCTACAAAATGCGCGACCTTTACGACACTCTCTACCTGGGACAAGAAAAAGAGTCCCCCGCACACTAAAACCCTACCCACGATCCTTGATGGGCGTCCGATACCTCGGTACGGACGCCCATCACCGTTATTAAGCGACTAACCCACTCATGAATAAGCAGCGTTTCCTCAACCCGTTTGTCGCTCTCGTAGTCGCCGCCGGCGCGGCGGTGCTT
>JBDUCF010000165.1:0-6210 GCA_040003545.1 Pyrinomonadaceae bacterium
GTTTCCCTTGCCCGCCACAAAAGCGCGACGAATGCGACGGCCCAATTCGCTGCGAATGGGAATGTTTTGCAGGTTCGGATCGCTCGAAGATAGTCTTCCGGTAGCGGCAACTGTTTGATTGAGTTGGCAATGAATGCGGCCATCTCCGGCGATCTGATCGGGTAGTGCGTCAGTGTAAACGCTCTTCAGCTTATCCAGCTCGCGATATTCGATGATCAGCCGCGGCAACTCGTACGTTTGGGCCAGCTCTTCCAGTACGCCCTTGCTGGTGGAAACTCGCCCGGTGGAAGTTTTGCGGCCGGAGCTGATATTCAGCTCTTCCAGGATCTCGCCGACCTGCTTCGGTGAATTGATCTTGAATTCATGTCCAGCAACCGAGTAAATCTTCGTGGTTAGCTTTTCGAGTTCCCCGCCGATATGCTTTGACAGATCAGCCAGCACCAAAGGGTCAACGCGAATTCCCGCGCGTTCCATCTGGTAAAGCAGCGGCGCCAGCGGCAGCTCGATCTCTTTGTAAATAGTTTCCAGACCTTCTTCGAGTATCCGCGCGTGGAGAATCTTCGCGACCTGCGCCGTCAGGTCGGCAGCCTCCGCGGCTTCCCATTGCGTTTCCGTCCATTCGAGCGGCCGTTCAGCCGCGCGCTCGATTCCCAAAGCTTCGCGGGCGAGGTCTGCCAGATCATACTTGCTGCGCGCCGGATCAAGAAGATATGCAGCCAGCAACGTGTCGTCGGCAATGCCCTCTGGCTCAATTCCCAGGGGCGCCAGCAACGCCACCGCGCGCTTTAGATCGTGAACAGACTTTTCCAGCAGGCCGTTGGTAAGCGCTTCGCGCAAAGGACCAAGCGCCGCTTCCCGGCCCTCGGCAAAGTCTTCCAGATCGACGTAAGCAGACACGCCGGCGGCCGTCGAGATGGCAATGCCCTTTGCTCGTCGTTCTTCGGGCAGACATTCCTGCCGGCCGGCGCCAGCTGGAGACGAATCGGCAAAGGCAAAGCCGGCCTGCTCCGCTTGCCATAAACTCTCGAGAAACTTATCGAGGTCTGATCGATTGCGGATGAGGCGATAATTGCGCGCGGTGGCGGCATCGCCCGTGGGCGCAATTGCAGCATCGGCGAATTCTCTTGTAAGGTTCGCGAATTCCAGCTCGCTGAAAAGATTGTAAGCAGCGGAGCGATCCGGCGGACGCGCCTGCAACTGATCGAGATCGAGTTCGATGTCGATATCGGTTTTGATCTGGGCCAGCTCGCGCGATTGGCGAATCAGCGGCGCGTTGTCGCGCAGGGATTCGCGATAGGTCTTGTGTTTGACTTCTTCCCAGTGCTGCAACGCATTCTCGATTGAACCGAACTGTTTGATGATTTGCACTGCGCCTTTAGAGCCAATGCCGGGCGCGCCGGGAATGTTGTCAATGGAATCGCCCATCAACCCCAGTAGATCGACCAGCTGACTCGCCGGCACGCCAAACTTCTTCTCCACCCATGCTTCGTCGCACCATTCAACCGGCGGCACAGGTTCCTTACGTTTGACTACCTGAGAATTCTGTCGCATGCAAATGACGTCATGATCGTGCACGAGCTGGCACATGTCCTTGTCGTTGGAAACGATTACCGCCTGCAAGCCCTTCGCCGCCGCCTGCACGGCCAGCGCGCCGATGACGTCATCAGCTTCATATCCGGGAACGTTCAGGATGGGAATGTTATAGGCTTCGCAGAGCCGCATGATGTAGGGCATTTGCGAAGAGAGGTCCTCCGGCATCGCCAACCGGTTGGCTTTGTAATCGGTGAAAGTCTCGTGCCGGAAAGTCTTTTCGCCTGATTCAAATACCGCCGCGACGTATTTCGGCTTTTCATCCTGCAGGAGTTTTCGCAGCATGTTGGTAAAGACATAGACGGCCCCGCTCACCTGGCCCTTCGAATTGTGCAACGCCTCGGCACGATTGGCCATCGGCGCATAGAAAGCGCGAAAGATGTGCGACATCGAGTCAATTAGAAAAACTCGATTGCCTGGCTCGACGCCAGTAGCAGACTTTGCTTGAGGCATTGGAACTCGATGATAGAGACGCGTTTTGCGAGTGTCAACGCGACGTTCAATTCTGATCGTCCGCGCGTTTGCCGATTGACTTGTGAAGACCGGAGTTCGGGTGGGATGGGGCAGTAGCCCTTGGAAGCTAACGGACGGCGGCCGGTCTACTTCAACGGGTCAGTCCCAAGAAAGCGCCGTACCTCAGTAACAAACCTTGGCCAGGCCGGCTCGCTTTCGAGCAACAAATGGTTCCGCCCCTCGAGCGGAACAAAGCGCGCTCCCGGGATCTTGGCCGCAAGCAACCGTCCCTCTTCGAAGGGCACCTGAATTTCATCGCGGCAATGCAAGACCAGGGTAGGAACCTTTACCTGGGAGAGCAGATCCACAACATCGATTTGGCCCAATTCGTACTCGAGTCTGACCGCATTATCGGGTGAGGTAGAGATCCTGTGCAGGTCGTTGAACCACTTCCATTGCTCCGGCGTTCCGTCAGGCACGTATTGGGTTGTCCAGAGTTGCCGAAAGGCCGGATTATCCTGGCCCCATCCCAACTTTATCAGCGCGTTTTGAACCTGGCGTCTTTCGGTGTCTTCAGATAGTCCGCGCTTGGCCCAACCTCTGGCGTAAGAGCCATAGAGAATGAGGTGAGACACCTTCTCGGGATAGCGAACCGCGTAAGCGACAGCTACCGGCCCTCCCTGAGAAATCCCCAGGATGGGAAAGCGGTCCAGACCCAACGAGTTCACCACCGTCGCCAGGTCCTGGACGAATGATTCGAATGAGAAGTTTTCGACGTCCCAATCGGAGAGCCCATTTCCTCGTTCGTCATACCGAACCAGAAGATGGTCGCGCGCAAATTCCTCAACCAGATGTCGCCAGATCGGGCTCTGCCAATCGTATTCCAGATGATTAAGCCAGTTCGCCGCTTTAACCAGGGGTGGCCCCTCGCCCACGGTGGCATAAGCGATGCGAACGCCGTCGGCGGTAGTGCAGAAACGGATCTCCTGTTCCAGTGGTACGCCTGGACTACTTCTCGAAGCTGGCGTTGCCGCACGCCCTGATTCAACGTCGAACTCCAGCCGCTGTTTGAGGGACTTCAGATCATTTAGCATCTCACCGGCAGTTTGGTAACGCTTCTCTTTATCTTTGCGCAATGCGCTGTGCACTATGCGTTGCAGTTCGTCCGGAACTTCCGGCGCGGATTGACTAAGCGATGGCGGCTCGAGCATCAAGATTGACGCCAGCACGTCGGTCATCGTTTCGCCGGCAAATGGCACGCGGCCCGTCACCATCTCGTAAATCACAACTCCCAGGCTGAAGATGTCGGTGCGCGCATCCATCTTCTGGCCCCGTGCCTGTTCCGGCGACATGTAATGAGCGGTGCCCATCACGATTCCCTGTTTCGTGTGAACCAGAGTCGCGGCTTCTAAATCATCTCCCTTCTGCTCTGTCAGTTTCGCCAGCCCAAAGTCCAAAACTTTAACGACGCCATCGGGCCTGAGCATGATGTTTCCGGGCTTAATGTCTCGATGCGCAATCCCTGCCTGATGCGCCGCCGATAGCGCCCGGGCCACTTGCGTTGCGACATCCAGCACCTCGACGATCTTCATCGGCGAGTTCGTCATCCGCCGGAGCAACGTCTCGCCCTCAATAAACTCGGTGGCGATGAAGTGACGAGAATCAATTTCTCCGATCTCGTAAATGGTGATGATGTTCGGGTGATTGAGAGCTGAAGCGGCACGGGCCTCCTGCTGAAAACGGCGCACGCGCTCATCGTCTCGAGTGAAGAAATCCGGCAGCATCTTGAGCGCAACCTTGCGTCCCAGCCGGGAGTCCTGCGCCAGATAAACTTCTCCCATACCGCCCGTACCGATCCGGGCATTGATCTGGTAGGGCCCAAAAGATTGCCCCGCCAATGAGTCTGTTTGGTCATCCGCCAAACTACCCGCCATCACCCCATAGGCTGGTTCTTCAATGAAGCGGCTCGCTTGCTCGTGCGACGCGATCAGGGACTCCACTTCATTTCGTAAGGATGAATCACCAGCGCACGCCTGATTGAGAAAAGCGGACCGCTCATCCGGTTTCCTTTCCAGTGCGGATTCAAGCAGAACCTTGATTCGCTGCCAATGTTCAGGCGTCATCGCGCTACTCTTTGGCCAATTCGTGATATAGCCAGGCTTTGGCGGTCTTCCACTCACGTTTGATTGTTGTGGGTGACAGGTGTAGAGCTTCAGCCGTTTGCTCGATAGTTAGTCCACCGAAAAATCGCAGCTCTACGACCCGGCCTTGCTGAGGATCCATCTGCTCCAATTGTTTCAGTGCATCGTCAAGGGCGACGACCTCCGCCGCTGGTTCCTGCGAGACTACCAGTGCTTCATCCAGAGCAACGTTGCGGACTCCCCCACCTCGCTTCGCGTAGGCATGGCTGCGCGCGTGATCAACCAGGATGCCGCGCATTGACTGAGCGGCAATTGCGAAGAAGTGCTCGCGGTTCTGCCAGTGAACTTCCTTGCGATTCACCAGTCGAACATAAGCTTCATTGACCAGTGCCGTTGTTTGCAGCGTGTGCCCGGCGCGCTCGCGGCTCATATAGTGGTGGGCCAGCCGGCGCAATTCCTGATGAATCAGCGGCATTAATTTATCGAGGGCGGCCTTATCGCCGCTACCCCACGCGATGAGCAGTTGAGTTACTTCGTGCGTCGAGCTCTGGCCCATCCTTAAAATGCCTCGCTAACCGGGTGGGGCGAATTCTACCACCCTTTCCTCGCCCCTCTCGCACTCTCAAATTCCCCGTAGCCTGGCCCATTTCACGCCAAGTTCTCGCTTAATGATCATCCCTCTGCGATTCGGCAAAAGGAAATCGCAGAGCCTGGCAACAAACGCGAACGTAAGCCCGTCTTCTGAACCGAAAAGCTTCCCATAATTCGCGGCGCGGAAGCATGTCATAAAATCAGCGAAGTGATTGCTTCGGTCTTATTCACACCGGCTTTAGCCCGGTGTGAATAAGACCAGTTGCCATCCGTTGGGACGGCAGTAATTAGTTCTTCAGGAATCATCCATCAATCCGTTGTCGGTTCTTCATGATCAGTTCAATCAAAAATGATAAATGAACAATTATGAAAAATGACAGGGAAAATCTATCTTCTCCCTCCTCAGGCTCCCTCCTATACAAGATTCGATCGCCACCCTCCCACAAGTAACTTGTTGCGTGCTCTCCCCACACTCTCCAGATATTGTTGCCTGAGCGCGACAAGGCTCAATTGAATTGCGAGCATTACTCATATTCGCAGACGGCACGGGCGTTGCTCGTTATTCAAGGCTCTGGTAAGAATCTCGCGGAAGTGAGACGCTTCAAAGACTTGATCAAACAAACAACTCTAGCCTCGCCGGTTGAAACGAAAGGCATCGGACTTCACACCGCAGTTCCCGTGTATGTGCGTTTATTGCCGGCCCCGCCGGACACCGGCTACGTGTTTCGGCGCACGGATCTCGGCGGCTTTGAAATTCCCGCGACGGTGGAATCCGTGGCGCATTGCAGCTATGCCACCACGTTGATGCGCACCGGCGTAATGCTCTCGACGGTGGAGCATTTACTGGCGGCGCTGCGCGGCTCTGGCGTAGATAACGCCTTCATCGACGTGGATAACCTGGAAGTTCCGATCATGGACGGCTCGGCTGAGGTCTTCACTGACATGATTGATCAGGCGGGTGTTACGGATCAGCAGCTGACGCGGCGGGCCCTGCTGGTGCGGCAAAAGGTAAGCGTCGAGAATGGCAACCGCCGCATCTCCATCGAGCCCTGCGACGGATACGAGATCGATTGCCTGATAGATTTTCCCCACCCGCTCATCGGCGTGCAGCGCCGTTCCTTTGCTGTGAACGACGGCGCGTTTGGCCGCGAGATCGCTGCGGCGCGAACGTTTGGTTTCACTGAAGAAATCGACGCCCTGCGCCGCGCTAACCTCATTCGCGGCGGCTCGCTCGATAACGCGATCGTCCTGACCAAAGACGGCATGCTGAACGAAACTGGCTTGCGCTTCACCGACGAGTTTGTGCGCCACAAGATCCTCGACATCATCGGCGATCTGGCGTTGCTGGGTATGCCTCTGCTGGGAAAGGTAACGGCAGAGCGCAGCGGCCACATCATGCACGCGGCTTTGATGTCCACTCTGCTGCGAAATCGAA
>JBDUCF010000166.1:0-6197 GCA_040003545.1 Pyrinomonadaceae bacterium
GCCGACCAAGGGAATTCCCCTGCCGTTTATTTCGTACGGCGGATCGTCTCTGGTCCCGACGCTGGCGGCAGCAGGAATCCTGCTGAACATTTCGCAGTACGCCAGTGTAGCGGCCGATCCGGCGATACTGAGCTCCGGCAAGAGGAGTAGAAGACAAGGCCGTGTTGCAGTGGCCAGAAATTTTGCCGCCGGCCTTCGTTTGCCCGCGTCGGCGCGTCACGGATGAGCGCGATGCGTGTGTTGATTGCCGCCGGCGGCACCGGGGGCCACATTTACCCCGGCATTGCGGTGGCGAATGAAGTGCTTCGCCGCGACGCTGGATCGAATGTCAGGTTTGTAGGAACCGCTCGCGGACTGGAAGCGCGGCTGGTGCCCCAGGCAGGTTTTGAACTTTCGATCATTGAAAGCGCAGGATTGAAAAACGTCGGAGCGATTGCGAGATTGCGCGGCCTGGCAGTGCTGCCGAAGAGTCTGGCGGCTGCCCGCCAGGTTATCCGCGAGTTCAGTCCTGACATCGTGATAGGGGCAGGTGGCTATGTTTCCGGACCAGTGGTGCTAATGGCGGCTCTAATGCATATCCCGACGCTGGTGATGGACTCGAATGCTTTGCCGGGCTGGACCAATCGCAAGCTGGCGCGGTTCGTTGATAGTGCCGCTGTTTCATTTGCCGAAGCGCTTCCTTACTTTCGCGGTAAAGGCGTGCTGACCGGTAATCCAGTGCGTAGTGAGTTCTTTGAGATTCCGCGAAAGCTGCGTGATCCTTCAATGTTTTCGTTGCTTGTTTTTGGCGGTTCCCAGGGCGCGCGGGCCATCAACCAGGCAATGGTTAACGCGCTGCCGCACCTGGCCAGGCAGCAGGAAGCGTTGCGCATCACGCATCAAACTGGCGAGGCGGATTACGACACGGTACGAGGTGGCTATGCTGCGGCCGGTTGGACGGAGAAGGTTGAGGTCCGAAAATACATTGACGACATGGTGAAATTCTTTGCAGGTGCGGATTTGATCTTGTGTCGCGCGGGCGCGACGACGAGCGCGGAGCTGGTTGCCGCGGGCAAAGCGGCCATCATGGTTCCGTTTCCGTTGGCGGCGGACGATCACCAGCGCAAGAACGCGGAGGCGTTGCGATCAGCGGGCGCGGCTCGAATGGTGCTGCAGAAAGATTTGACCGGCGAGAAGCTTGCGAAGGACATTTTATCGTTCGTGACTAATCCCAATGAGATCTCGCAAATGGAAACGGCCAGCCGCGGGATGGCCCGAAGGGACGCAGCCGCAGCCACCGTCGACCTGATGGAGCGACTAGTGAGCAGTAAGCAGTAGCGGGAGGCAGGAGCGGGAGCAGGAGCCAGAAATGGCAGTTGTAATCGAGCTGAAATTGGCAATCGGAAATCGGCAATTGGCAATGAAACATGTTTAGGCGAATTCAAATTGTGCACTTCGTTGGCGTTGGGGGCATAGGCATGTCCGGAATCGCCGAAGTCCTCGCCAATCTGGGCTTCTGTGTTTCAGGCTCGGACCAGAAAAGGTCAGAGGCGATCGATCGCCTGCAACTACTCGGAGTTGATTTCAAGGAGGGGCACAGCGCGGAGAACGTCGGCAATGCTCATGTGGTGGTGCGATCGACTGCGGTGCGTGATGACAATCCGGAGATCGTCGAAGCGCGCCGGCGGCTGATTCCGGTGATTCCGCGGGCGGAGATGCTGGCAGAGCTAATGCGGCTGAAGCCTTACTCGGTCGCCGTGGCCGGCTCCCACGGAAAGACAACGACCACGTCGATGGTGGCAACAGTGCTGGGCAGTGCGAACCTCGATCCGACTTTTGTGGTGGGTGGCGTGGTGCGCGCTTATCGATCGAACGCGCGTTTAGGAAAAAGCGACCTGATGGTGGTCGAGGCGGACGAGAGCGATCGTTCGTTCCTGATGCTTTCGCCGACGATTGCCGTGGTAACAAACATTGATCGAGAGCACATGGACTACTACCACGACATGGATGATGTTCGTAAGTGCTTCGTAAGCTTTGTTAACAAGGTGCCTTTCTACGGCGCGGCCGTCTTGTGCCTGGACGATCCTAATGTGCAGGCGGTAATTCCCGACATTGAGCGGCGGCGGGTCACCTATGGATTGAGCGCGCAGGCGGATGTCTCGGCGCATGGCATCCGTTTTGATCACGCGTTTGGATCAAGCTTCACAGTCTGGAGCGGAGTGGAGGTGATCGGCGAGGTAACTTTGCGCGTGCCCGGCTTGCACAACGTTTACAACTCGCTGGCGGCGATCGCCGTCGGTCTGGAGCTGCAGGTTCATTTCGATCAAATCGCCAAGGCCTTGGGCGAATTCACCGGCGCGGACCGCCGCTTTCAGTTCAGGGGCGAAGAGGCCGGCGTAATGGTAGTTGATGATTACGGTCATCATCCAACCGAAGTGAAAGCGACGTTGGCGGCGGCGAAGATTGGCGCGCCGGGAAAGCGCATCGTGGTGCTGTTTCAGCCGCATCGCTACACGCGCACGCAGGACCTGATGGAAGAATTCGCCCGTGCTTTCAACAATGCCGACGTCCTGCTGGTCACGGACATCTATGCAGCCAGCGAGAATCCCATTGAAGGAATCGACGCCGAGGTCTTGACCGAAAGGATTAAGAGTTACGGTCACAAGGATGCGAATTACGTCGGCGCGGTCGAGGGCGCTGCTGAAGTGCTGCGCGAAAATGTTCGGGCGGGCGATCTCGTTATCACCCTGGGTGCGGGCACCGTGAACAAGGTCGGCGATCAGCTACTGGAACTTCTGCGCGGACGTACTGACGCGCATACGGCATAGCTCAATGGCAAATGAAACGGTTAGCAACGTGGACCTGCGAAAGCGCGACGAGGCGATCGAAGAAATCGCTTCGCGGCTAAAGGTGCGCGCGGAGCGGGGCCGGCGCTTTGCCGAGTTAACAAGTTTGCGTGTAGGAGGCGCCATCGATTGGGTCATATCTCCGGAAACCGAGCAGCAGGCCGCTGCCGTGGTCCATGCTCTGGATAACGCTGGAGTCGCATGGAGAGCCCTCGGATCCGGGAGCAACGTGCTCGCCGACGATGACGATCATCACTACGTGGTCCTGAGTTTGAAAGAGTTGAAGGGCGAACCGGAGTTCGCCGGCGATCGAGTCTCGGTGAGCGCCGGCTATTCGTTGCCGCGCTTGTGCATCGATGCCGGGCGGCGCGGCCTGGCGGGGATAGAAGGGCTGGGAGGAATTCCCGGAACAGTTGGGGGAGCTCTCTGGATGAATGCGGGGGCTTACGACCACGAAATCGGCACAGTAACGGAGAGCGTCAGAGTGGCGCGCGCCGGCCGCGTGGTTGAGGTTCCGGGTAGAGAGATCACCTGGGACTATCGCCATACTTCTTTTCGCGAAGGCGAATTGCTCCTGGGCGCAACGTTGCTGCTGCATCAGGACGATCCGGAAAAAATACGCGAGCGAATGGAAGACGCGAAGAGCAAGCGATTGGCCACGCAGCCGCACGGGGCGCGCTCAGCCGGTTGCTTCTTCAAAAATCCGCCGGATAGCGCGATGGGCACCGGCAAGATGATTGATGAGATGGGCCTGAAAGGAGCGCGCCGAGGCGGCGCTGTGGTGTCACCCAAGCACGCGAATTTCATCGTGACGGAAGGCGATAACGCTCAAGCGGCGGATGCCATGGCGTTGGCGGAGGAGATTCGCGAACGCGTGAAACGGGAGCACGGAATTGATCTGGAGTACGAAGTGGAGCTGTGGCGCTCGCGGCCCCAGGCCGCGGCCCCTGATGAAGCAAACGAAAGGGACAAACGCTCTTGAAAGAACAAGTAATTACCGCCAGAAGCGCACGACGCACATCGCCCCCCAAGGGCCGGTCGGCGACTTTCATGCAGCGACCCGCCCGCCGGGACAAGGGTGGCCCCACGCGTGCGAATTCCGGCTTGCCACGCCGCATCTTTGCGTACCTGCCACTGTTCGCAAAAATAACTTTGGTCATCGCCACGGCGGTGCTTGTTTTTGTGGGATACCGCACGGCGTCGTCCGCGTCAGTGTTCCAGGTTCGCAGAGTTGATGTAGCCGGAACGTCGCGAACGTCCGCCGATGAGATTACTACGCTGGTGCGCCGAGCGGCGGGTAAGGCCGGCGTGTGGCGAGCTGACCTGCCGGCGATTAGCGCCGAACTGGAACGACTGCCGGGAGTGAAGACTGCAGTTGTATCGCGAGTCCTGCCCGATGGCTTGCGCGTGCGCATCGACGAGCGCGTGCCCGTCGGCGTCGTGCGCACTTCAGCGGGTCATTTTGTTTGGACCGATGCCGATGCAGTTGTGCTCGGCGAAATGCTACCCACTGATCATATTCCGTCTTTCTTTGTGCGCGGATGGAACGAAGATGCCACCGAAGAGGCGCGCGTGGAGAACGTCGAGCGCATTCAAAAATACATGGAGCTGGCGAGAGAGTGGGATGCCTCTGGTCTGTCTGAGCGTGTTAGCGAAGTGAACTTGATTGACGTGCGCGACATTCGGGCGCAACTTGCGGGCGCCGATTCACAAATAGAATTGCGCTTAGGCGGTCAGGACCCCGGCAAGCGTTTAAGAGAGGCGCTTAAGGTGCTCGACGGTTATCGCCAGGTGCCGCAGGGGTCGCTGATCACTTATGTGGATCTGACGCAGGGCAACCGCGCGATTGTTGGCTACGGCACCGGCGCACAGATTTCCGCTGTCGGAGACAGCACCGGCAACGAGGATGGCGGTTTGCCGCCTGCCGCGCGGATTGGTGAAGCCGGCAGGCAGGTACAGACTGCCGCAGGCGCTAGCGGCGTAATCAGTTCCCGCGAAAGAAGTAAGGTGAAGCCCAACGGTAGAAAGTCGGAAACGGGCCGAGCGGGCGACAAAAGCAAATCACACGACGAAGCCAAGGCCCTGACCCGATCACGTCGTACCGGCTGAAGCCGGCGACAATAAGGAGCGAAGCTGAATGGCCAAGCGCGCGCACCACACGGTGGGATTAGACATCGGGACCAGCAAAGTGACGTGTATCGTCGGCGAACCCGGCGAGAGCGGACTCCTGGAGATAGTGGGCATCGGAGAGTCGGAGGCCCGCGGTCTGCGCAAGGGCGTCATCGTAAATCCTGAAGCTGCGGTTGATGCGATCAAGCGCGCAGTTGAAGAGGCGGAGAGAATGAGCGGCCTGGAGGCCGAAGAAGTCACCATTAATCTGGCCGGGTCGCACATCATCGGCTTCAACGGCCAGGCCATCGTGGCGGTGTCCGGCCGCGACCGGGAAATCGTCGCCGACGACGTGCGCCGGGCCATTGATTCAGCCTGCGCCATCCAACTGCCTGCGGGACGCGAGATTGTGGATCGCTTACCCCAGGAATTTATCGTGGACGACCAGGACGGCATCAACGATCCGATTGGCATGATGGGCGCCCGCCTGGCTGTGAAAGTTCATATCGTCACCAGTCCGGTAACGGCGCGCCAGAATGCCATTAACGCTGTCAACCGGGCCGGCCTGGTTGTGGCTGACATGGTCCTCGAACAACTGGCCGCGGCAGAAGCTTCTTTGAGCGACGATGATAAGGAATTCGGCGCCGCCCTGGTGGATATTGGCGCTGAAACAACCGGCCTGATCGTCTATCAGCGTGGGGCAGTGCAGCATACCGCCGTGTTTCCCCTGGGCGGATCGCACTTTACGAATGACATCGCCTTTGGGCTGCGCACTCCCATCCCTGAAGCGGAAAGAATTAAGCGGGCAGTCGGCTGCGCCTCGAGCGGTTCGCTATCAGATTCGCAGCGAGGCGAGCTGGTCGAAGTACCTTCAGTTGGGGGTCGCGCGCCGCGACAGCTGTCACGCCAGATTCTCTGCGACATTTTGCAGCCGCGCGCCGAAGAAGTCTTGATGCACGTCGCGGATGAAATAAAAGACTCAGGATGGGAGCGGCAGCTCTCCAGCGGTGTGGTTCTGACCGGCGGCGGCGCGTTGTTGGAAGGGATGGTTGAAATTGCAGAGCAGGTTTTCGACGCGCCCGTGCGCGTTGGTCATCCCGAACGAGACCGCTTTGGCGGCCTGGTTGAAGATATTCAAAGCCCTTCGTGGGCGGCAGCTGCCGGCCTCGCCCTGGTATCGCAGCGCGCGCAGACCCTCGAGTTGCGCGCCGGAGCAGTAAAAAGAGGCACGACAGGCAAGCTGACGCACTTTGTCTCAAAATT
>JBDUCF010000167.1:0-6160 GCA_040003545.1 Pyrinomonadaceae bacterium
CCAATATACTAATCGCCCTGGTCAAATCTCTCGCGCCCGATACTGGCGCAGTGATCTTCAACCCGAGGGAAGAATGTACTTATGCACAACTTATTTATTTGCAGAACAGTATTGCTCCTTGCCGCAGTCATTGCCGGTTGCGTCATCGTTAGCAACCTGAACACAACGCACGGCCAGGACTATCCCCGACGTGTGTCCGCTGTTGCTGAGGCGCGCGCGCCCACGACGTCGAGTCCACTTTCAGCCGACCCCAATCCACTTCTCGCCGAGTGGCAAGGCCCATATGGCGGCGTGCCGCCGTTTGACCGGGTCCAGGTGGCGTTCTTCAAACCGGCACTCGAAGCCGCCATGGCGGAGAACCTTGCCGAGGTAGATCGAATCGCCAAAGATCCGGCTGCGCCCACCTTCGAAAATACCATCGCAGCGTTGGAGCGGGCCGGAAGCACACTCGACCGGGTTGAAACGATCTACAACGTCTGGAGTTCGACGATGAAGGGGCCGGAGTTCCAGGTAGTGGAACAGGAGATGGAACCGAAGCTCGCCGCCTTTAACGATCAAATCAATCAGAACGAACCGCTGTTCCGTCGCATCGAGGCGGTTTACAACTCTCCTGGTAAGAAACGCCTGACGCCGGAACAGCAACGGCTGACATGGTTGTACAACACCAACTTCGTCCGCGCCGGCGCGCGCCTCAAGCCCGACGCAAAGGCGCGAGTGTCGCAAATCAACCAGCAACTGGCCGGGCTTTTTACACGCTTCAGCCAAAACGTGCTCGCCGACGAGACGGATCATTTCCTCGTGCTCAAGAGTGAAGCGGATCTAGCTGGACTCCCACAATCTTTGCGCGACGCCGCTGCGGCTGCTGCCGCGGCGAAGAAGGAGACGGGCTGGGTAATTAGGAACACCCGCTCCTCGATCGATCCTTTTCTTACCTACTGCGAGCGGCGGGACCTGCGCGAGAAAGCGTGGCGCATGTTCGTGAACCGGGGCGATAACGGGGATGAGCACGACAACAACAAAACAATCACGGAGATTCTGCAACTCCGCGCGGAGCGGGCGAAGCTACTTGGCTTTCCTACGCATGCGCACTGGCGGCTCCAGAATGCCATGGCCAAAACGCCCGAGCGCGCGATGGAGTTGATGGAAGCAGTTTGGAAGCCGGCAGTGGCTCGTGTGTACGAAGAGGTCGCAGACATGCAGGCGCTCGCCGACAAGGAAGGCGCCAACATCAAGATCGAACCCTGGGATTATCGTTATTACGCCGAGAAGGTCAGGAAAGCCAAATACGATCTCGATCAGAATGCAGTGAAACCTTATCTCCAGTTGGAGAAACTACGCGAGGGCATATTCTGGGTTGCGGGGGAACTCTTCGGGTTCAAATTCACGCCTGCGACCAACGTTCCGGTCGCCCATTCGGATATTCGCGTCTGGGAGGTAACGGATCGAGCTACGAACCGTCATGTGGGATTGTGGTATTTCGATCCGTATGCGCGTGACGGCAAGGAGTCCGGCGCCTGGATGAACGCTTACCGCAGCCAGGAACGTTTCAATGGCAAGGTGACGACCATTGTTTCAAACAACGCGAACTTCTTGAAGGGAAAGCCGGGTGAACCGCTGCTAATTTCCTGGGACGACGCGACCACGATGTTTCACGAGTTCGGACACGCGCTCCACGGCCTGAACTCAAACGTTATGTATCCCTCGCTGTCGGGCACGCGAGTATCCCGCGATTACGTGGAGTTTCCCTCTCAACTAATGGAGCACTGGCTCTCTACGCCGGAAGTACTGCAACGCTTCGCGGTTCACTATCAGACGGGCAAGCCCATACCGCAGGATTTGGTGGATCGGATCACAAAGTCCAGGACCTTTAACCAGGGATTCATTACAGTAGAGTACCTGGCTGCTGCTCTGGTTGATATGAAGCTGCATCTTGCCGGTGACCGGAAAATTGATCCCGACGCTTTTGAAAAGGAGGCGCTGGCCGAGTTGGGGATGCCGCACGAGATCGTGATGCGCCACCGTCTGCCGCAATTCCTTCACGTCTTCTCCAGTGACGCATATTCCGCGGGCTATTATAGCTACCTGTGGGCCGACGTTTTGACCGCCGACGCTTACGGAGCCTTTGTCGAAGCCGGTGGTCCGTATGATCGAAAAGTTGCCGCGCGTCTGCGCAAATACATATTTTCAGTTGGGAACACAATTGATCCGGCTGCAGGGTACCGCGCTTTCCGGGGCCGCGATGCGCGGGTTGACGCATTGATGAAGAAGCGTGGCTTTCCGGTCGTCAACGGTAAGTCGTAAAGCGTTTGGGTCGGTCGTTCCTGAACAACCTCAAGACCTTCTTCGCAACTCGTCGCTGACCAGGATCGTAAATGCTTTCCAGAGCAATCGTCCGTCCGCCGGGCCCTACCTTTGCCAAAGGGCTGACCAGCGTTCAATTGGGCGTGCCGGACTTGGGGCGCGCGCTGGAGCAGCATGGGGCATACTGCGCGGCGCTGCGGCAATGCGGTTTGACGTTGACGTGGTTAGAACCTGACGAACAATATCCGGATTCGACTTTTCTGGAAGACACAGCAGTCATAACTGAACGCGGCGCGATCCTGACGCGGCCGGGTGCGGCAACCAGAATCGGGGAAGTCGCAGGCATTCGGGAATTGCTCCAACAGTTTTATTCCGAATTACATTCCATTGACGCGCCGGGCACGATCGACGGTGGGGATGTATGCGAAGCGGATAACGAATTCTTCATCGGCATTTCGCAGCGCACAAATGAAGCCGGCGCCAGGCAGTTGGCTGAGCTGCTGAAGTCATTCCGTTACTCTTCGAGATTCGTGGACATACGAGGGGTGAAAGACATTCTGCATTTGAAGAGCGGACTGGGATTCCCTGGTGATAACCACCTGGTCGCGATCGAGGCGCTGGCAGACCGCGAAGAGTTCAGCCACTACGATCTTGTCCGCGTAAACACCGGCGAGGAATACGCCGCCAATTGCGTACGCGTAAACAATTGGGTGCTTGTGGCCTCAGGCTATCCGGCGTTCGAAGAAATGTTGCGCGGGCTGGGTTATCAAACGATCGCGCTCGAAATGACCGAGTTCCAGAAAATGGACGGAGGGCTCAGTTGTCTGTCGTTGAGGTTCTGAAAAGGGGTTTCATGCACCTTGGATGGTGATAGCTGCCGTCCCCTGAGACCGCTCGTTGTGCTAAGGCCAGGCGCTCAAACCGCATTACTACACACTACCCCGGCTTATTGATCGCGCCCGGTTGGGGTGCTAAGGTGGCGTACTCAGTCAGTCCGTTCCTCAAATTTGCAGGCATTGACGCTTGGTTCGAGACCTGATCCAAATCTGAGTTGCGCGCTACCAATTCACGAACAGTAGCGAGCAAACAAGCAGGACAGCAACACCGCAACACTCAACTTCAACTAAACGATTGCACCTTACGGAGAAACCATGAGCATAGCAAATATTGTCGAGACACTTCGTTCCGGCGGCGCAGTTGATTCTTCCGCGGTGGACAAGCTGGCATCCGCCCCTGCCAATGCGCAACCTACCGTCGAGAATTGGCAGATGAACTTCAACGAGAACACGCTAAGTGCGTCCTGCCAGATAACATCAGAAAACCCGATCCTTGGCGCCGGCATGCTTGCCTATTCCGCAAATGGACAGACGTTTTACTTCGGCACCTATTGCGCCATGACGAACGCAAGCAATCAGGCAGCCGAGAGCATTGCTAATCCGACAGCAAGTACGGCCCTCTTTAACCCGGCGGTAAATGGCCGCACTGTGATGGGCATAGTATATGGCGAGATTCAGGGGCCGGACGGAAAGTTGATCCCTTTCAGTCAACAAAAGAACTTCACCATCTGACAGCAGTAATCCGGAGAAGGCATTTCGGCTTCAGTCATTCGGCAACTCCAGACCGTAAAAACGGTTTCAGGTTTGGCAGTCGGTTTCACACCGGGCTAAAGCTGCGGCGTGAATGGGACCACAAGCTAAACCTATCATTAAGATGTTCGTTGATTCCCATGCCCACATCGATGGTCCAGAGTATGACGCCGACCGCGATGAGGTTATCTCGCGCGCGCGGGATGCCCGCGTCGTCGCAATTCTCAATGTCGGCACTGGCGATCCCGACAGCGGCTCGTTTGAGCGAGCTGTCGAGTTAGCAGAGAAGCACGACGACATTTACGCGAGCATAGGCGTGCATCCACACGATGCCCGCCTTTTTGATGAGCGGACGGAAGAAAAGATTCGGCTTCTCATACGGCAAAGCAAGCGAGTGATTGCCTGGGGCGAGATTGGTCTCGACTATCATTACGATAACTCGCCCCGCGAGGTGCAGCGTGAAGTTTTTAGACGCCAACTGCGTCTGGCGCGGGAATCCAAGCTGCCGGTGATCATACATTCTCGGGAAGCTGAAGACGACACGATTAGCATCCTGCGCGAAGAGTTACGGGATTACGATCGGGCTGGGGTGATGCATTGCTTCGGCGGCAGCCTGGCGATGGCCCAAAGCGCGATTGAGTTGGGCCTCTATATTTCTTTTGCCGGAGTTCTCACTTTTAAGAATGCCGGTAACCTGCGCGAAGTCGCACAGAAATTACCGCTGGACCGGTTGCTGATCGAAACGGATTGCCCTTTCCTGACGCCGGCGCCTTTTCGGGGGCGACGCAATGAACCGGCGCGCGTGGTTGAGGTGGCACGATGTCTTGCCGGCCTTCATGGATTGGAAGTCGAGGAGGTTGGCAGGATTACTGCTGCAAACTTTGCGAGATTGTTTCAGCTTGATCTCAAGTACCAGCAGGGAACTGGTTAGCCACGTACCCTCAGCTGAAAGCTTGGACCGTTGAAAACTTGCAGTCAGGAAGGGAGCTGGCGCCCGCTCCTGGGTGGTTCGCCGGTCGTTAGAGAACAGTTTCACATGCTGCGACTTTGGTGCTATTCTCAGATGCTAACTTAATCGTTTGCGGGGATAGAGAGATCGCCAACCAACATGGCCCAACAGAACTCATTTGACATCGTTTCGCAGGTTGATACCGCCGAGGTGACGAACGCGATCAACCAAACGATGAAGGAAGTACATCAGCGGTTTGACTTCAAAGGCAGCGCCGCCAATGTCGCATTGGAAGACAAGGATCTTGTTCTCTCCGCTGAAGACGAGACGAAGCTGCGCAACATGAACGACATTTTACAGCAGAAGCTAGTGCGCCGCGGCGTGCCGTTAAAAGCTTTGAGTTATGGCAAGGTTGAGCCTGCCGCCGGCGGCACCGTGCGTCAAAGGGTGGCGATTCAGCAGGGAATCCCCCAGGAGAAGGCGAAAGAGATCGTCCGATTTATTAAAGACTCAAAGGCAAAGGTGCAGGCTGCGATTCAGGCCGATGTAGTGCGTATCACAGGCAAGGATAGGGATACGTTGCAGGATGTAATCGCGAAACTAAAGGCCAAAGACTTTGACATCAACATGCAGTTTACCAATTACCGGACAAACTAATCCTGTGGAGCGGTTAGATGCCGGACTTGTCCGGCCGCGAGCTTCGGCGGAAAAGTCTGCCGGCTAAACAGGCAGCCAGCTAAGGTTATGCAGACTTCCAGTAACAGCGCGGTAATCGAAGACCCCCAAACATCTGCGCGGCGAATCTTCAACCTTGTGGCTCCGGAACTGGCGCTGGTGGAAGATGAATTTGAGCGACAAGCGCGCTCAAATATTCAAGTGATCGCCTACATTGGAGATTATCTGCGAGCTTCTGGCGGCAAGCGCGTTCGACCGGCACTGACGATTCTTTCCAACTACGCGGTCGGCGGCGACGGATCAAGACACAACTCGATTCGTATGGCCACCGTGATGGAATTTCTGCACACGGCCACCCTGGTTCACGACGACATCATCGATAAGGCCGAGACGCGGCGCAATCGTCCCTCAATCAATTCTCGCTTCGGTAATCAGACTGCGGTTCTGATGGGCGACTGGCTTTATATGTCGGCGTTCGAAACAAGTCTCGCCGAACGGTCACTGGCCATCCTGGACATCCTTACGGCGGTCACGCGAAAAATGACTGAGGGCGAGCTGTTGCAGCTAACGCTTCTCGGTGACATCAGTGTCACTGAAGATCAATACTTCGACATCATCACGCGCAAGACTGCTTACCTGTTCAGCGCCT
>JBDUCF010000168.1:0-6141 GCA_040003545.1 Pyrinomonadaceae bacterium
GCGAAAACGCTGCCTCGGCTTTTGAATCCAACCGGATTCGAGAAGAATGAAGCGTCCACCTGAAGAAAAAGAAGAGCCGGCACCAGTACGACTCGGTTTACGACAGGGTGATTGGCGCGTGGTCGGCATGATCGCCGCGATCAAGCTGGTGCTGTTTTTCTATGGGACGCGTAGTTATCAGGTTCTGGAAAACAAACCGGCACCGGGACTCTTCGGCTGGCTCGAGATTTGGAATCGCTGGGATTCTATCAACTACCTCAAGCTGGCAGAATTCGGCTACAGCGCAACGGGCGAAACGAAAACCTTGATGGGTTTTTATCCGCTTTATCCCTGGCTAATCCGCATAGTGTCTCTGCGAAGCGGCAAGTATTTGATCAGTGCCTTTGTTATTTCAACGGTCGCATCGATCGCAGCCGGAATTCTTTTTCGACGTTTGCTGCTTCTCGACTACTCGGAGCAACTGGCAGAGCGCGCAGTGTGCTCCCTCTTCATTTTTCCTACCAGTTATTTCCTGCACATAGGCTATACGGAAAGCCTCTTCCTGGTGCTGGTGCTTGGTTCCTTCATGGCAGCGCGTTCAGGGCGTTGGTGGCTGGCGGGGCTGCTGGGCGCGCTTTCATGTATGACGCGCGCCATGGGACCGATCTTAATTCCCGCGCTCGCCCTTGAAGCATTCCAGGAGTACCGGAAAACACGTCGCTGGCGGTGGCAATGGCTTTGGATCGCCCTTATCGGTTTTGGTTTGGCCGGTTATTTACTGCTGAATGTTCACGTGACCGGAGACCCGTTCTCGTTCCTCGCAATTCGGCGCCAATATTTCTTCTCTTCGCCGGCCTGGCCATGGTTGGGCATCGCCGGAAAGTTAGAGACGATGAATCTGAGTACGACTGACGGTGAAATGGTTGCGAATCAGGAAATCTTTTTTATTCTGCTGGGCCTGGCCGGTGCGATTGTTAGCTGGATAAAGTTGCGGCCTTCGTATGCTGTCTGGATTACGGGGAATTGGCTCTTGGGCACAAGTCTAACGTTCGTGTTGGGGGTGCCCCGTTACACCCTGGTGATGTTTCCCATCTTCATACTTTTCGCTCAACTGGCTTCGCGTTTTATTTGGCGGGTTATTTTGGCGGTTTGGTCGTTGATGTTTTTGGCGTTGTTTGCTGCCCAGTTTGTGCGAGGGCACTGGGCATTTTGATTTGTAACGCAAACTGTTAGTTTGCGTTCCTCCTTACCTGAGCAGAGCCCGCACACCCACGAGAATCAAGTAAATAACAGCAACGACGATTGCCACTTTAATAAGCAGAACTGCCAGGCCAAAGAGAAAACCAAAGATTCCCAGAGCAATTCCCGCCGCAGTCAAAACCAACGGCACGCCCACCACCAGGACAAAAAGTCCCAGCAGCAACATGCCAGCCAGTCGTAAAACGTCTTTAGCTTCCTTCATAACTTCAATGCCTCCTGAATTCTCTCCATAGCTCCGGTTTTCTTTATCGCTTTCTTCGGGCTCGCCTGAATATACGACGCCTTACCGCAGATCGTTCCCTTGAATGTTGCGGCGGTGCAGGCTTGTAGAATCAGGAAGTTCCGGCGGGATGCCGGCGTTGCCGGGCTGTGCTACTCTCCTGAAAACCGATGGCCGACCGAACCAGCGATAGTTTGTTTCCTGAACTGAGTCAGGAAGCTTCGTCGAGCGCCAGCTCGCGCGTGCCGGGACCGCTGGCGGATCGTATGCGGCCGGGCACCCTCGAAGAATTCGTCGGCCAGGAACATCTCGTTGGCGAAGGTCGGGTGCTGCGACGCTTGATCGAGGGCGGCGGTGCTTTCCCCTCGCTGATCCTTTGGGGACCACCCGGCACCGGCAAGACGACCTTAGGTCGATTGTTGTCGGAAAAGAGCGGCGCCCGCTTCGTCGCTTTGTCCGCCGTGTTTTCGGGCGTGAAAGATCTGCGCGCGGCGATCGGCGAAGCGCGGCTCGCTCGCCAACGAGGGCTGCGCACCATTCTATTCATTGACGAGATTCATCGCTTCAATAAAGCTCAACAGGACGCGCTGCTGCCCGCCGTGGAAGACGGCACCGTAACACTGATCGGCGCCACCACCGAGAATCCTTCTTTTGAAGTGATCGGCGCATTGCTTTCGCGTTCTCGCGTGCTCGTGCTCAATCCTCTGGAGGATGCCGAAGTAGCAGCGATCCTGCGCCGCGCAATCGCTGATCACGAACGCGGTCTGGCAAGTCTTAAACCCGACGTTGCGGATGAATTGATCGCGAAGCTGGCTCATTCGGCCGGTGGGGACGCGCGCGTGGCACTGGCAGCCCTCGAAGCGGCGGTTGAGTCCACCCGGACCGGCGCTCAGGGCACGCGACACATCACGGACGAGACACTGGTTGAAGCACTCGGTCGGGCGCATTTCGCTTACGACAAAGGCGGAGAGGACCATTACAACCTGGTGTCCGCCCTGATCAAATCTCTGCGCAATTCAGACGTGAACGCCGGGCTTTACTGGCTGGCGCGCCTGATCGAAGGCGGAGCCGATCCGATTTTTATCGCGCGACGGCTTTGCATCCTGGCTTCAGAAGACATTGGCCTTGCCGATCCTCAAGCGATGGTCCAGGCGGCGGCCGCGGCTGAGATAACGCAACTGATTGGCTTGCCGGAAGCGCTCTTTCCACTCTCGCAAGCAACTATCTATCTGGCCCGCGCCCCAAAATCGAATGCGGTCAAAAGCGCTTATCAGGCCGCCGTCAGCGACGCGATCGAGACGGCCCGCGAACCTGTCCCGCTACATCTGCGCAACGCGGTCACACCCTTGATGAAGGCAGTGGGCTATGGGACCGGCTATCGCTATGTGCACAGTGACCCGAAGGCGAAGGACGAGATGGAGTGCCTGCCGGAGCCATTGAAGGGAAAAGTTTATTTCGATGAAGGATAGGAGTAGGACTGGCATTCTTGCCTGTCGACTTCGAAACGCGCAGACGGTCAGGAATACCTGCGCTTTGCGCTTACATCGCCGTCTGGTTGCGATTGATTGAGCTGCAAAACAAATCACTAGAGTGACCACCAAATCCGAAAAAGAGCTCGCCTTCCTTGAAGACCTCTACGTCGCCACTGACTGGGGCGAACGCTTTGCCGAGCTGGTGGACCAGCACGTCAAACTACCAAAGAAAGGTCATGCGCTCTACATCAGCTCCGGCCCTGGCGGTCATGCGTTGGCCCTTCAGGCACAGGCCGGTGCGGAACTGAAATTCCTCGGCGTGGACGAGAGTGAAGAAGCTTTGGAGCTGGCGCGTGCTAAGGCCGTGGCCATGAATGAGCAAACTGAGTTCAAGTGCGAAAAGTTTGACAGCCTTTCTTTGGCAGATGCGCACTTCGATCTCGTCCTTGGCAATGCTTCTATGCTCGCGCCCGCGCGCTTGCCTGGAATGCTGGCGGAGATGGCCCGGGTCGCGAAGAGAGGAGCAACGGTCGCGTTCTGGTTGCCAACCTTTTCCAGCTTTGGTGAGTTCTTTTCGATTTACTGGGAAGCGCTAATCAATTTAGGTCTCTCGGATTATTCCACCGAGGCTGAGGTTTTGCTGACGCAGCTGCCCACCGTGTCAAACCTCGAAGCGATGGCGGAATGCGAAGGCCTCGTAAAGCTGACTTCCTGGACTAATATCGAGGAGTTTGACTACGAATCGGCGCAGCAGTTCCTGAACTCACCATTGATCACGGATTTTCTTATGCGAGGCTGGCTGCGATCGCTGCCGGCAGCCGTACAGATTCAAGTCTCGGAAGAGATCGCGCGCATCATCGACCAAGAGCGGCACGAAGCAGAGTTTTCGCTGTCAGTAAAAGCGACGCTGGTAGTGGGACGAAAAGGCGAGCTGCCGGTTGCGGGCTGAGGGGCTGGACTATCCGCTCAAGAGCGCCGTTAGGTTGGCGTGCAAGGGGTTAGTTGTCTCTTCAACCAGCCGGCGAAGCCGGCGAGATATCATTAATCAAATCTCGCGCTTTATAACATCATGCGCCCAACGGCGCTTTCAACCTCTATTCCCTTTTTGGTCCCATGGGTGGCCAACAACTTGTCCTAATCGTTCTTCCCTTCACCGACGCGCAGCCGCGCGCGGCGGCGAGCTTCTTCGAAAAGTGCCTCGTCATCAACCGCCGAGAGAGACGACGCATCCTTTGCCGGTTTCGCCAGCCGATCGTCTTCGTCGCCTTCGGCGATTCCCTCTTTGAAGGCCTTCTTGCTCTGGCCCAGAGCCTTGGCCAGTTGCGGTAGTTTGCTGCCGCCGAACAACAGAAAGATAACCGCGGCGATAAAGATCCAGATCATCGGACTTTCCGGCAGTAACAACATCGATACACTCATAAGAAGCTCCTTTGCCAACTAACTGGTCGGCTTCGCACTCATCAAGCAGAAACGAACCAGCGCGTCAACCATTCACGCATAGATCGCTACCCTTGTCTGACTCATAGAAAAGATACTTGCGCCAGGTCTCATCCGCCCGGCCCAGGTAACGCATGATCTGCCGGTTCACATGAAGCGAAAAGCCGCGCGGCCGGCGCAAGAGATGCATTGCGGACTCTTCCGGAGTGCGATTGCCTTTGCGGTGATTGCAGCGCTTGCAACATGCCACCAGATTGTCCCAGGTCGAATCACCGCCGCGCGATCGCGGCAGCACGTGGTCCAGCGTTAACTCGGACGGCGAAAACTGTTTGCCGCAATACTGGCAGCAGGAATGATCGCGCAGCAGGATATTCTTGCGCGATAGCGAGCGTCGCTCGAAGGGAATGTGTATGTACTCAGTCAAGCGAATGACCGAAGGCGCATGGATAGCCAGTTTGGCGGAGTGGAGCATGTGGCCGTTATGCTCTTCCATGCGGGCCACGCCTTTGAAGATCATCACCACCGCGCGCCGCTCAGTGCAGACGTTGATCGGCTCGAATGATGTATTCAGCACTAAAACACGTGCGTTCATACCTTCTGGATATTACGCGAGGGCTACTCAGGTGACAAGTGACAGGGCCTCCGGTTGAGTAATCGAGGACCTTACCGCAACGGGCGCTAAGGAAATCCGCAAAGGAACGCAAAGATTTTCCTCTGCGTCCTTTGCGCAGACCTTTGCGTCCTTTGCGTTTAAGTCTTTTGCCGGGTTCCCCGGAACTTGTCGGTCGCTTCTATCAACGCGCTGATGTTTCCCGGCTCGGTCATGGAATGCCCCGCATCGGGCGTAATGTGCAGCTCGGCTTCGGGCCAGGCGCGATGAAGCGCCCATGCGCTCATCATCGGACAAACGACGTCGTAGCGCCCCTGCACGATCACTCCCGGGATGTGGCGGACTTTGCCGACATTCTCGATCAGATAATTGTCCGTCTTTAAGAAGGCATTGTTCATGAAGTAATGGCACTCGATGCGCGCGAAGGCGAGGGCGAACTCCGGATCGGCGAATTTCTCGATCGATGCGTAATCGAAGAAGAGTTTTGAGGTACTGCCCTCCCAGATGCTCCACGCGCGCGCCGCTTCTATTCTTACCTGCTCGTCATCGCTGGTCAGCCGCCTATGGTAGGCGCTGACCATATCGCCGCGTTCCGCTTCCGGAATAACTTTCAGATACTCTTCCCACACGTCCGGGAACATCGCGCTAGCGCCTTCCTGATAGAACCACTGAATCTCTTTTCGCCGGCAGAGAAAGATTCCGCGCAGGACAAGTTCGCGCACGCGATCCGGGTGCGTCTCGGCGTATGCCAGCGAGAGCGTGCTGCCCCATGAGCCACCGAATACCTGCCACGTCTCAATTCCCAGGTGCTGACGAAGTTGCTCGATATCAGAAACCAGATGCCAGGTGGTGTTGTCTTCGATACTTGCATGCGGCGTGCTCTTACCCGAGCCGCGCTGGTCGAAAAGCACAATGCGATAAGCCATCGGGTCGAAGTACCGGCGATATATCGGCTCGATTCCCCCACCGGGACCGCCGTGCAGAAACACCACCGGCTTGCCCTTGGGATTGCCGCACTGCTCGTAGTAAATCTCGTGTATGGGCGAGACCTTCAACCGGCCGGAGTCGTAAGGCTCGATCGGATCGTAGAGAGTTCTGAGTTCGGTCATAGCGGGCAGATTCTATCGTTGCATTGGATTTGACACAACGATGGCAGGGGCAAC
>JBDUCF010000169.1:0-6137 GCA_040003545.1 Pyrinomonadaceae bacterium
TCAAACCGAACAGATTCCGGCCTTTTATGTAAGCCGCGGTCTCAGGAGAGTTGATGTACTTCGCATCTTCATCCTTCAGAGTCCGGGCGCCGAAGGCTATGGGCCGGCCCTGGATATCAATGACGGGAATGATCAGGCGGCCACGAAATCGATCGTACGAGCCGCCTTCGTCTTTCTTGACAACTAACCCACTGCGCTCGATCTGCAGTTGCGTAGCGCCTTTTCTCTTCAGCTGAAAAGTCAAAGCATCCCAGCTATCCGGAGCATAGCCGAGTCGAAAAGTCATGCGTGTCTCGTCCGTGATCTGCCTCTGCGAAAGATAATCACGCGCAATACGAGCTTCCGGGCTTTGCTGCAGTTGTTGTTCCCACCATTCGAGGGCCCACCTGTTCAGTTCAATAACGTCGTCGGACTCCTGGCGCCGCGTTTCAAAGCGATTGTCGTCGACCAGTTTCGGCAGGGGTACACCGTTTTTCTCCGCAACGATCTTGATTGCTTCGGGAAAAGTAACCCGCTCCATCTCCATCACAAAGTTAAAAACCGATCCGCCTTTGTGACAGCCGAAACAGTAGAAGATTTCTTTTGCGGGACTGACAGAAAACGAAGGAGTCTTCTCCTTATGAAAGGGACAACACGCCATCCAATTCGCGCCCTTCTTCTTGAGCGAGACGTAGTCCTGGATGACGCGGACAATGTCCGCCTGGCGCTTGAGGTCGTCGATAAATGTTTGCGGGTAGCGCATGCTAGAAAGTTATTGTCTCAACTCAACCACAGTAGCACCAGCGCCGCCCTGATCCTGTTGCGCGGGTGCAAAGCGCTCGACGTGGGGATGATTCTTCAACATCTCGGCTATGGCTCGTCGCAATGCGCCCGTTCCATGACCATGTATAATTCGCACCTGGCTTAGACTTCCCAACGATGCCTCGTCAAGAAACTTATCGACCGCGTCAACCGCTTCATCGGTCGTTTGCCCGATGACATTGACTTCTGAGCGGCCATTTGCGCGCGCACCTTTTAGATGCACTTCAGTGCCGCGTGACTGACGCAGACTTGCGAGCTTTTCGGTTTTGGACTTAGCGGGAGTTGATAATTCAACCAGCTCGAGATTTTCAAGCTTCTCTCTGAAGCGGAGGGATTTCACCCGAACTTCAGCTTCGTCCCCTTTCAGGCTGTCAACAATGCCGATCGATCCAAATGAGCGGAGTTTAACTTTATCACCTACGGCAATGTCGCGCGTGGCGGCGGGAAGATAGCTCCCATCTTCTGCTACGGTGTCAAAGTCTCCTTTACCACTTTCTACGATCCGGCCGTCCCGTATAACCCGCACGCCGCGCGCACTCGCGTTGGCCGGGGCCGGCGAAATAGCTTCCCGTTTGTGACCGGCGCTCGCGGCCCGTTGGGCCTCGCGTTTTAGTTCCGCCACCCGGCGTTGAGATTCACGCCCAACCTTCAATCGCTCAGAGCGGTCCTGAATAGTGGCAACCAGCTCGCGTGATCGCTTTTCAAATTCGTTAACCGTCTTCTCCAGCGCGCGCTGAAACGCTGTCTGACGCTCGCGCTCGTGCTTTTCCGCTTCCTTGTCCAGGGCGTCATACTTTTCTGCCACCGCGGCACGTTCCTCTTCCAGGGCGCGACCGAGTGTTTCAGCCTCAACCGCTTCGGCTTTGATGCGCCGCAAATATTCTGTCGCGTCGCGCGAAGACTCCTTCACTCGCGCGGTCGCATCTCTGATAACACTGTCGGAAATGCCGAACCGCCGCGCGATCTCCAGCCCCGACGATGAGCCCGCAAGGCCCACCAGCAAACGGTAGGTCGGTCGCAGTGTCTTTTCATCAAACTCAACGCTGGCGTTGACGACGCCTGCTTCGTTCGCCGCGTACATCTTCAGACCGCTGTAATGCGTTGTCACAATTACGTGGGCATTACACCGGTTCCGAAAATGATCTACCACGGCGACACCCAGCGCGGAGCCCTCTTCCGGATCGGTCCCGGTGCCGACCTCATCGAGCAAGACCAGCGCGGGGGCCTGGCAGAGCTCAATCATTGACGCGATGTTGGCGACGTGCGAAGTAAAGGTCGAAAGGTTAGCCGCGAGTGATTGGTGATCGCCGATATCGGCAAGCACTGAAGCGTAGAACGGCACGCGCGCCCGCCGCGCCGGCAGCGGCAACCCGGAAAGCGCCATCAACGAAAGCAGTCCGGCAGTCTTAAGCACGACCGTCTTGCCGCCGGCGTTCGCGCCAGAGATGACCATGGTGCTCTTCTTGTTATCGAGTTGGAATGAAATTGGCACAATCTCGGTGCTGGTACCGCGCAGATTCTCTTCAAGAAGTGGATGACGAGCGTCGATGAACTCCAGAGTGGCACAGACTTTCTGTGATTCCGGACCGTCACCGACTGAAGTCGGGGCCACCTCGATCTCTGGAATGACGCACTCGAACCTCTCGGCGAACCTGGCTTTGGCGCCGATGAAATCGAGTTCCGCGACTGCCGCGACTGCCATTCGAATCGCGGGCAACTCGTGTCGCAAATCTTCTGTCAGGGCAAAGAGAATCTTTGCCACTTCACGCTCTTCAGCTTCTCGGAGCGATTGCAGCTCGTTATTCGACTCGATTGTCTTCATTGGCTCAATAAAAACGGTCGCACCCGAAGACGAGAAGCCATGCGCCACGCCGCCTATCTGGCCACGATGGTCCGCGCGCACCGGGATTACAAAGCGATCGTTTCTAATCGTCACCAGCTCGTCCTGGATTGCCGCCGGTGACTGGCGCATAAGGTTTTCCAACGAACGCGTAATATTTGATCGCAGGCGCGCGATATCGTGACGGATGCGTGCCAGCTCCGGGCTGGCCCGATCGTCGAGTTCGCCACTTGGCAGCACCTTGTTTGTAATGCGTGCCACTACGCTGTTCAATTCGGGTGGCAAACGCGCGACTGCATCGAACAGGTTAGGGCCGGCATCACGCTCCGCGAGGAGCGACGCCCGCGCGTTCATGGCCATATCGCACCAGCGCACCAGTTCCAGCAGCGCGAGCGCGTCAAGCGCAACGCCGGAGATTTGCAAACGCGAGAGCGCCTCACTCGGATCATCCAGACCTTCGAAGGACCACCGGACGCCGCGTTTGCGCAACTCGACACACTCGGCCATTACCACAAGAGCGTGGTGCAATCCTTTAAGATCCTCCATCGGCTCTAGTGCCCCGACGGTCGCGAACCCCATTGATGTCTGGGCGCCGCGCTGTACGAGTTCGCGCAGTTGATCGAACTCGAGGGTCTTGAATGCTTGCTGGTTCATGGGAATGAATTGGTGACGTCACATCCATCTTAGCATTGGCCGCGGAATTCCCTGAGCGGACCACAAACTTCAGTTTTTTGATAGGCGCATTGTCTAGAGTCGGAATAATGCCCGACCGAGCGGGGGGCCCGCTTCTAAACGCAAGCAACCACAAACTGTGTTGGGTCGGACACTTTGCACTCTTCCCGCTTTGCTCACCTTCCCCTTTTGGCATATATTGCTTCACTTCCATTTTGCAATTCTTGTTATTAGCGGAAAGGCATTCGTCAATATGGCTAATAGCGTCCCCATCACCGTCGCCCATGGTGATGGCATCGGACCGGAAATCATGAAGGCCACGCTCCGAATTCTGAAAGAAGCCGGAGCGCGGCTGGAGATAGAAACAATTGATATCGGAGAAAAGGTCTACCTCGCGGGAAACAGCTCGGGAATTGAACCAAGCGCCTGGGATAGCTTGCGCCGCACCAAGGTCTTTCTGAAGGCCCCGATTACCACACCGCAGGGCGGAGGGTTCAAAAGTCTTAACGTCACCGTACGCAAGACGCTGTGACTATATGCGAATGTGCGCCCATGCGTTTCCTATCACCCATTCGTCCAGACCAAACATCCAAACATGGACGTCGTGATCGTGCGCGAGAATGAAGAGGACCTCTACGCCGGCATAGAACACCGGCAAACCGATCAGGTCACCCAGTGCCTGAAGCTGATTTCACGACCAGGCTCGGAGAAGATCGTGCGTTACGCTTTCGAATATGCCCGCTTGCACAATCGCAAGAAGGTTACCTGCTTCACCAAAGACAACATCATGAAGATCACCGACGGCCTTTTCCACCGGGTCTTCGACGAGATCGCCGCCGAGTATCCTGAATTCGAAAACGAGCACTGGATCGTGGACATCGGCGCGGCAAAGCTCGCGGACACGCCCACCGTCTTTGATGTAATTGTGATGCCGAATCTTTATGGCGATGTTCTTTCAGACGTTGCCGCGCAGATAGCCGGGTCGGTCGGTCTGGCCGGTTCGGCGAATATCGGCGAATTCGTGGCGATGTTCGAAGCCATCCACGGTTCCGCGCCGCGCCGCGCTGGAAAAAACATGGCAAATCCTTCCGGACTTCTGCTGGGCGCGGTGATGATGTTGGTCCACATCGGCCTGACGAGTACGGCTGAGCGAGTTCACAATGCCTGGCTGCGCACCATCGAAGACGGCGTGCATACTTATGACATTTTCGTCGACGGCGTCAGCCAGCAGCAGGTGGGCACGCAGGAATTTGCCGCCGCGGTCATTGAGCGCCTGGGAAAGAAACCGAAGACACTAAAAGCGGTTACGTACAAAGAAAACCGCGACGATGGTTTCGCTGGACAGACGATTGTCAAAGAAAGATCAAGCTCAAAGAAGGAGCTGGTAGGAGTTGATGTTTTCCTCGATTGGTCGAAAGGCAGCCCCGACAGTTTGGGCGAGTCGCTGGGCAAAGTCTCCGGTGACGATTTGAAACTGACTATGATCAGCAATCGGGGAGTGAAGGTTTGGCCAGGCGGCAAGTCGGAAACGTTTTGCTCGGATCACTGGCGTTGCCGCTTTATGCCGCGAGCGACCGGACATACCATTACGCATGCCCAAATCATTTCCCTACTCGACCGAGTGGCCGGCGCCGGCTACGATTTTATAAAGACTGAGAACCTATGCAACTTTGATGGCGAGCGCGGTTATTCACTCGACCAGGGAGAATAAACTTTCGGCGCCAGGAGAAACGACCATGCTTGAGAATGACAGAACAGACAAGCCCATCGGCGAAGAAGGCACACCTGAATTAAGTCCTGATGAGAAGCTGGAAGAGAGACCGGATGACTCTCTTATTCCCGGCGCCCAGAATCCGGCAAGTAAAGAGATAAAGAAAGAGATTAATCCCAATACGGAATAACTGAGTTTATGGAAACTGACAAGATAGAAAATAAACCCGCTCCGGCATCGGCGCGTCCTCTGGTCGCAATCATCATGGGCAGTAAGTCTGACTGGGACACGATGAGCGGGGCTGCGGAAACGCTCTCCAGTTTTGGTATCGCACATGAGTGCCGCGTTATTTCCGCGCATCGCAGCCCTACCCTGGCCGCCGAATTTGCCACCACGGCTGAATCGCGCGGGTTACAGGTGATAATTGCCGGGGCCGGCGGCGCGGCCCATCTCGCGGGCGTAATGGCGGCGCACTCTTTGTTGCCGGTGCTGGGCGTGCCGATGAAGAGCGATGCGCTGAAGGGGATGGACTCCCTGCTTTCGACCGTGCAAATGCCGGCCGGAATTCCAGTGGGCACACTGGCAATCGGAAAGGCCGGCGCAACCAATGCCGCCTTGCTTGCGGTTGCTATTCTGGCAAACAGCAGTGACGAGTTACGAGAGAAACTGCGCCAGTATCGTCAACAACTGGAAAACAAAATTCGGGAAACACAACTCCCTTGAACTGAACAATACACCTCATGGCGCAGGTCTGCGCGAAGACGACCTGCGCCATGAGGCTTAACTACCGCTGGTAATTCACTCCGGCTGCCCGCCTCAGCTACAAGCCTCGACGCCTGGTAATCAAACTAATCACCGCCACGAACAAGGCCGCTCCGATGATTGACCAGACTATGGGAAAGCCGGTCGTGCCGATACGCACGGGAAGTAATTCAGGCAATCCAAGTCTGGTTGCCAGCCAGGAACCGATCAAGGCGCCCACAAAACCCAGCGCAATCGAAACCAGACAGCCACCACGTGAATAACCGCTAATCGCCTGGCCCAAAGATCCGCAGAGCCCGGCAATGACCAGCAGTATCAGCAAGTCAATAAGTGTCATGGGCTAAACCTCTC
>JBDUCF010000170.1:0-6135 GCA_040003545.1 Pyrinomonadaceae bacterium
TGCGCGGGCAGGAAGAGCCCGGTCACCGATGTTAGCGACGCGACCGTCGTCATCGCATACCACGCCGATTACTTCTACCTTGATGGCATCGTTCAAACTGGAATGGTGGCCGGTACAGCGCCCGATCACGCCACCGAGATTCAGGAGGTGTAGTTGGTCTCCAGCTTCAATCGCCGCCGGCACATCACCCACGAAACCTTTTAGCGCGCGCCGGCGTCCCAGGACGCCGATGAGCACGTCGCCAGGATTAACTTTAGCCAGACGCCCGGTAGGCAGCTCGAGCATGTTGTACGTCGCGCTATCCGTCAGCGCGCGGACCACCACTGCATCGCCCGCGTTCGCTACTCCCTTCGCGGCCATCACCCGCACGGTCTTCGAAAGGTTAAGCGGCGACGTGGCTGAGCCAATCTTGTCTGCTTCAATCATTGTCGGCGTCGTTTCCATTTCTAATCCTTGTTATTCAGATCGAGCCTGTGCCAATTAAGTTCAGTCCACTTAACCCACCCGCAGTCAGGAAGGGGGCTTGCCCCCGCTTTCCTGGCCTCGTAGCCTCAGCCGCAGCGCATTCAACTTTATGAAGCCTTCAGCATCGCGCTGGTTGTAAACTGTGTCCGCTTCGAACGTGGCCACCTTTTCACTGTAGAGCGAATGAGGCGAGCGTCGTCCCACCACAATCGTGTTGCCGCGATAGAGTTTCAAACGAACATCGCCGCTAACGTTGCGCTGCGTGTCGTCGATCAAGTTACGCATCAGCTCGAATTCAGGCGCGAACCAGAAACCGTAGTAGATGCTTTCCGCAAACTTCACGCCCATTGAGTCGCGCAGGTGCATGACTTCGCGGTCCAGCGTGATCGACTCCAGGGCCCGGTGCGCCGCGTGCAGGATGGTCACCCCCGGGGTTTCATAGACGCCGCGCGACTTCATGCCGACAAAACGGTTCTCGACCAGATCGATGCGGCCGATGCCGTGACCGCCTCCCAACTTGTTTAGAGTTTCAAGCAAGGCGACCGGACTAAGTTTTTGGCCATTGATCGCGGTCGGCTCACCACGTTCAAACGACAACTCTACATACTCCGCTTCCGATTTCGCCTGTTCCGGCGCCCTCGTGAGTTGAAAAATGTCTTCTGGCGGCTCGGCCCAGGGGTCTTCCAGGATTCCCCCTTCGAACGAGATGTGCATCAGATTGCGATCGGTCGAATACGGTTTCTCCTGCGTGGCCGTCACCGGAATGTCGTTCTGTTTGGCATAGGAGATCAGATCGCTGCGACCTTTGAATTCCCATTCGCGCCAAGGGGCGATCACTTTGATGTCCGGTTGCAGAGCGTAATACGTCAGCTCGAAGCGGACCTGATCGTTTCCTTTGCCGGTGGAACCATGGGCGACCGCATCCGCGTGCTCCAGACGCGCGATCTCAATTTGCCGTTTCGCGATCTCCGGGCGGGCCAGCGATGTCCCCATCAGATAGATGCCTTCATAAACAGCATTTGCTTTCACAGCTGTCCAAACGTAATCACGCACAAACTCTTCGCGCAGATCTTCCACATATAGTTTTGAGGCGCCGGTGGCGCGCGCTTTCGCTTCGAGTCCGTCCAGCTCTTCGCCCTGGCCCACGTCAGCGCAGTAGCAAATAACCTCGCACCCATACTGCTGCTTCAACCAGTGAAGCATGACGGACGTATCCAGCCCACCCGAATAGGCCAGAACTATTTTGTTGATCTGCTGCTCGCTCATCCTCTATTTCCAATCGACACTTTTGGAGTGCGGTGGCGAGTGTAGCGCGACACCGCTTTGGATTCTTTGTACCGTCAGATGAACCAAAGCGCCGTCGCCGCTTCGCTTTGCCGGCGCACTCCAAATCAGACAAACAACTCCCAAATCTTCTTAATTACAGTCCGCTGGTCCTTGCGATCATTTACGGCGATAAATATCGTGTCCTCGCCGGCTATGCTTCCCACGATTTCCGGAAGGGCGGCGCCGTCAATTTCGACGGCCACCGCCGAAGCAAGGCCAGGCTCGGTCCTGGCTATAACCAGGGCCTCTCCTGCTATGTCCAGACTCAGCAGCCCGCGAGCGGCGGCTCCGTTGACCTGCGGTAGCGTATAGTGTCCGCGATGTTTGACGATGCCCAACTCCTCCAGGTCGCGCGAGACGCTGGACTGCGTCGCCGTCACGCCGGCCCGCTCCAGGTGCGCCGCCAGCTCTCCCTGCGTGCCGATAGGCTTAGCCCGAATTAAACTCAATATCTTTTGCTGTCTCGCGTTTTTCTGCATCATCAATGCACCCTTGTTGCATTATTAGTGCATAGATGCATAAAATAGCAGTCGGGATGCATATAGTCAAATTGATCGCCGTCTAAGTCCGGGCAAGGAGAGTTAATGAGCAAGAGCAAGAATCTATGGGGCGGACGATTCAGCGGCAGGGCCGATCCGGGCTTTGCTGAGTTCAACCAATCCTTCGCGTTTGATCGCAGACTATTGGCCGCGGATGTGCGCGCGAGTGTCGCGCACGCCAACGCTCTGGTCGGCGCCGGCGTGTTGACGAAGAACGAAGCCGGAGAGATCAATTCTGCTCTGCAAACTATTCTTGAACGCGGCCAGGCTGACCCGAATTATTTTGCTGAGCTGACGGCAGAGGATATTCATTCATTTGTCGAGGCCAGGCTGGTGGAGATGATTGGTGAAGCGGGACGCAAGTTGCACACGGGCCGCAGCCGCAACGATCAGGTTGCTACCGATCTGCGAATCTGGCTGCGTGATGAAATCGATCACATAACCTCAGTCATCGAAACCACGCAGACGGCTCTGCTTGATCTTGCTGAAAATAATCGCGAAGCGGTACTCCCCGGCTACACGCATTTGCAGCGCGCCCAACCGGTACTCTTACCTCATTGGTGTCTCGCTTATTTTGAAATGCTGGCGCGCGATGTCGAGCGCATGGCGGACGCGCGCAAGCGCGCGAACGTGCTGCCACTCGGCACGGCGGCCCTGGCGGGAACTTCATACCGGATCGATCGAGAGGCGGTCGCCCAGGAGTTGGGTTTCGACTCAGTGTCTCGCAATAGTTTGGACGCAGTCAGCGATCGTGACTTCTGTATCGATTTCTTAAGTGCGTCCGCGCTGGCTATGGTCCATCTTTCACGGCTTGCCGAAGACATCATCATCTATTCGACCGCCGAGTTTGGCTTCTTTGAGCTCAGTGACGCGGTGGCAACCGGCTCCAGTCTCATGCCACAGAAAAAGAATCCGGATTCCATGGAGCTTGTGCGTGGCAAAGCCGGACGCGTCTTCGGTCATCTGGCGGCGCTGCTCACGACGTTGAAAGGTTTGCCTCTGGCCTACAACAAAGATATGCAGGAAGACAAAGAAGCTGTCTTTGATACTGCCGGCACCCTCAGCGCCTCGCTCGAGGTGACCGCAACTGTCCTGGCTAACATTCGCGTGCGTGAAGAGAGAACCCGCGCGGCCGCCACCCTTGGCTACCTGAATGCGACCGAGCTCGCCGACTATCTGGTACGCAAAGGCATGCCGTTTCGTGAGGCCCATGACGTGGTCGGTCGTCTGGTTTTATGCGCCATCGAACGTGATGTTGAATTGCAGGATCTCGCCCTTGATGAAATGCAAACCTTTTCGACCCTTATTGAGGCTGATGTTTACGAAACTCTCTCGCTAGAACAGACGCTGGCGACAAAAGCACAAATCGGCGGCACCTCGCCCGAGCGCGTGGCTGAAGCTCTGGCCGCGGCTCGTGACTCCATAAAGGCCTCTTACTAATCTTATGGGGTGACCACCCGAGACGAGTGTGGCCGTACCCAGTTGGCATCGAACAGCGAGTAGCGCAAGATCAACGGCAAGGAAAGGAGGGATTCGATGAAACTCAAGAGGACTCTCTGCATTATTGGAATGCTGTTGATGGCTCTCGCTTCTGCGGCGTCGTTTCCGGTTGGGAAGTCAAAACCACAGGCGGTCAGGAAGGCCTATCAGCGCACAGGCGACGAAGGAATTGTTACCGGAACAGTTTTATTTGCCGGCAGACGTCCGACCGGAAAGCACATCGACATGTCAGCCGACCCGGCCTGCGGCATGAAGCATCCCAATCCTATGACCGAGTTGATCGGTCTCAATAAGCGCCGGTTGGCCAATGTCTTTGTCTACATCAAACGCAGCTCTGCTTTGGATGAACTTTCATTTGAACCACCGCGAAAAACGGTCATTCTTGATCAGCAAGGTTGTCGCTTTGTTCCTCATGTACTGGGAATTCAAACGAGCCAGGTACTTAAGATCTTAAACAGTGACCCAACCACCCACAACATACATCCGGCTCCGAAGAACAATACTGAGTGGAATGTTTCGCAGCCACCTGGAGCTGGTCCGCTGGTTAAGCAGTTTACTCGGGCAGAAGTAATGATACCGATCAAATGTAATCAGCATCCGTGGATGAAAGCTTATCTGGGCGTGCTCTCGCATCCTTTTTTCTCCGTCAGCGACAGGAACGGAGCGTTCAGAATCGAAGGGTTACCGGCGGGCAACTATACGATCGCCGCCTGGCACGAACAGCTCGGTGAGAAAACTATTGACCTCACGATCCTTCCGCGGTCGCAACAAAATGTCGACTTCAAGTTTAGTTCAAGCGATCACTGGCCGGCGGACCATTGGCGAACTATTGCCGAGGCGCATCGCTAATAGGAACCGGAGTTGCACGCTATTAGTCGAGGCCAAGCCTGCCCTTGTCGCGAGGGCTTGAAACAGCCCGCGCTTCCCTCCCAGGCCTGGAAGACTCCACTGATATGTAATCGTTGACCCGTCGCCGGTTTTGAAGTACCTTCCCCTGGTCTCAAATACTTGTACCGCTGAGATCCTGCGCTGAAAAACCGTGGAGTGAAACTTTCCACTGTTCATCTATAATGTTTGTAACCCAGAGGAAATAGCATGAGCGACGCAAAGGAACTGTTACCGCTGGCCCGGACGGAGGCGCTGGTAGTCAAAGAGCTTCACGATGAAATGCTGGTTTATGATCTCAAACGGGACAAGGCGCATTGCCTGAATCCTACTGCGGCCAGTGTGTGGAAGCGCTGTGATGGAAAGCTGGCGGTTACGGATATGGCCAGCTTGCTGGAAAAAGAGCTGAAGTTACCGGTAAAGGACGAAATCGTCTGGCTGGCTGTGCAGCAGCTTAATAAGTTCCATCTATTGCAAGAGCAAACGACAGTCCCGACAGCAAGGCCAGGGTTGTCACGGCGAGAACTGGTGCGCACCCTTGGGGTATCAGCGCTCCTCCTTCCCGCAATTATCTCTATCACCGCGCCGCCGGTGGCTCAAGCACAAAGCTGCTTAGGTATTGGAGCTGCCTGTACGAGCGGTGCGCAATGCTGCTCGCAATGCTGCTCCGGGGGTTTCTGCGCGTCATTCGCACAGAACTGTGGTTGATCAAGAGTCTGGCGTTTTGGTAACGGGATTACTCTCCCAAGTACGCCTCTTTGATACGCGGATCGCTGGCGATTTTTTCGAGGATCCTTCCATCACAATGTGATTGCTGCATGAAACCGCTGGTGACCTGCACCATCAGCGACGGTTTGCTTTAAATCATTAGATCCATCTGGAAACTCACGTCGATTCTCACTATCTATCTTTTGTCGAGTGCAATTTGAGACCCTGCCCTCTTGGAATCACTTCCAGGATGGTACGACAGCCTGAGCTGGCAGCAGCGGAAGTCCGCGTTTGTCCCGCGTGCTTCTCTGTGAAGCCAGGCTGAGGCTGAGGCGCGCGCGTTCATCTGGTCGCGCTTTTCAATTGACCCCCAGTCAATCGAGAGAGGACTGACAGATGCTCAAAAAGCTTCTTCTTGGTATCGCATTCGCACTGGCTGCGACCATTCTCCCGGGGCAGGCAAAGGCCGATCCGATCCGTTTCATTTCCATTCTGACCGGCTCGCAAGAGACTCCACCCAACTCTTCGCTGGCGCTTGGTTACGGAACATTGGTTCTAAACGATGCCCATACCGCAGCAATAATTTCACTGCAATGGGCCGGCCTATCGAGCAATCTGACGGCCGCGCATGTGCATCTGGGAGCCCCCGGCGTGAATGGGACGCGTTTGCTCGCCTTCGCCAGCAGCGGTGGAACATCCGGTTTGCTCACGA
>JBDUCF010000171.1:0-6119 GCA_040003545.1 Pyrinomonadaceae bacterium
TCAGCACTCCGATTCCACCGCCGATGGCCGTGACCGTAACAGCCTCAATCAGGAACTGCACGCGAATATCTGCCTGTCGTGCGCCGACGGCTTTGCGAATGCCAATCTCTTTAGTCCTTTCGGTAACTGAGACCAGCATGATGTTCATCACCACTATACCGCCGACGATCAGAGAGATTGCCGCTACGCCGTAGGTTACAAAATAAATGTTCTCGGTCGCCTTCTTGTACAGGTCGATGAAAACATCCTGGGTCTCCAGCGTGAAACCTTCGTCGCCGGCGTCGAATAGCTTGCCGCGGCGGGTGCGCATGATGGCGCGCACTTGATCTTCCGTCTCCTCCAGATCAGCTGCGGCAGCGGTTTTGACGAATACCACCAATGAGTCGCGGGCCCCAAAATTCTTCTGGTAAGTCGAATAGGGAACGTAGATGATGTTGTCGCGTGATTGGCCAAATATCTTGCCCAGCGGCTGCAGCACGCCGATGATTTCGTAAGGCCGGCCGGCCACATGCACTTCCTTCCCAATCAACTGATCAGCCGCTTCACCGCCAAAGAGATTCTCTCCGATATCGGCGCCGACTACGCATAGTTCGCGTGCAGCGGAACCTTCGCTTTCGCTCCAGACGCGTCCCGCGTCGATGGTGACCGCGTCGATGTCAAACATAGCGACCGGAGTGATGCCGCGAACCGCGACGTTCTCGGATTTTTTATCACCATGCTTGACTGTCTCCGGTGAATTCGCGGCAATGCCGGAACGCCAGCAGGTAGTGCAGAGGCGAAAGACCGCTTCCGCGTCGTCCAGGGTCACGTCTTTGCGCTTGTTGAATTTGATGAAGTCTTCGCGCGAGGTGATGACGCGCGGGCGTTTGGAAACGGTAAAGACTGTCGAGCCCTGGGAAGAAAAGGTGGTGGCGACAGTTTTGTCGAGGCCCTTGATGATCGTGATGACTGCGATCACTGCGGTTACCCCAACGACGATGCCTACCAGCGTCAACGCGGTACGCAGTTTGTTTGCGCGCAGGCTGCCGACTGCAACGCGAAATGATTCCCAAAGCGCGGTGAAGCTACGCGGGACGGGCATTCCTGCCTGTCTAAGCTTGATAGGCATTAGCAGTAGGACAGGCATTCGTGCCTGTCTGAAGCTTCAGCAAGCATTTCGTACGCCACCCGAAAGAGACAGGCAGGAATGCCTGTCCTACTTGAGTCGTTCATCCTTTTCGATCATGCCGTCGCGGATTGCGATGACCCGATGCGCGCGTGCTGCGATGTCGTGTTCGTGCGTGACCACGATAATCGTATTGCCTTCTGCATGCAGTCTTTCGAAAAGGTTCATGATCTCGTAGCTGGTATGGGTGTCCAGGGCGCCGGTGGGTTCGTCGGCAAGCAGAATAGATGGATTGTTAACCAGGGCGCGGGCGATGGCCACTCTCTGCCGCTGACCGCCGGATAGCTCGTTCGGCTTGTGGGTAATGCGGTCGGTAAGATCGACTGACGCCAGCGCTTTCTTGGCCATCTCGTGCCGCTCTGCGGAGCCGATGCCGCCATAGATCAACGGCAACTCGACATTGTGCAAAGCCGTGGCGCGGGCCAACAGATTGAAGGTCTGAAAAACAAATCCCACTTCCTGATTGCGAATGCGGGCCAGCTCGTCGTCGTCCATCTCCGAAACATTCTTGCCGTTAAGCCAGTACTGCCCTTGTGAAGGAGTGTCGAGACAGCCAATCAGGTTCATCAAGGTTGACTTGCCGGAGCCGGAGGGCCCGGTAATGGCCAGGTACTCGCCGCGCTTTACATCGAAAGTGACGCCATGAAGCGCATGCACTTGCTCCGCGCCCATTTCGTACGTCTTCCAGATTTCGCGCATCGAGATGAGCGTGTTGGGATCCACAGCCGCCGGAACATCCGACTGAATGACTGGCTGCTGCGCGACCGGGGGCGCGATTGCCGCTTCGTTCATTAACTACCTCCGCCCGCGTTCGCATTGTCGCCGGCCTTACGCGTTTGTCGTTTCACCGTGGCGGCGTCTTTCAGAGTCTTCAGAATCCGGCTCGGTCCGGTTATCACTTCATCTCCGGCCTTCACTCCGCTAAGGATCTCAATGTCCGACTCACCCGTGATGCCGGTGGTTACCTCGACGAACTTCGCCTTGTTTTGCTGCAGGAGATAGACGCCTTTTATGTCTTTCCGTTTGTCAGTGGGCACGGGAGTGGGCGCGCTGCCGGCAATTGTCGGTGACGGCGAAGGAGGCGCCTTCTCTACGATTGCCTGCAAGGGAACGGCGATGACGTTGTTCTTGGTTTTCGTGGTGATGGTGGCGGTCGCGCTCATGCCGGGGCGCAAAGCACTTCTTATGTCGTCGGGCATACTGTTATCAACCTGGATCGTCACCTTGAATTCCTTTGCTTCCTGGACGTTGACCCGATTGGAGAGTCCACCCTGGGTATCTGACTTTGATACCGCCAGGGGGTTCTTCTGAATTACAGCTCCCTTTATTTCTTTGTCTCCCAGCGCATCGACTTTGATCTTGACCTGCTGTCCGACTTCGACATTCGAGATTTCCGTCTCATCGACGTTTACCTCGACGTTGATCGTTGACATGTCGGCGATGGTCATTAGGGGCGTGCTCGAGAGACTGGCGACGGCGTATTCACCGACGCGAACGGGAATGTCGGCAACCACCCCGGTAAGGGGCGAGAGCTGCGTTGCCTTTGATCGCTGGCTGGTGCTGCCGCGCAGAATTGCCTGTTGCTGGTTGGCGCGCATCTCGCTGGTGCGCACGCTGTTTTTTGCTTCCTTTACCGCGACCCGCTGCTGATTCGCGCGATCCTGCGCTTCCTTTACCGCGATCTGTTGCGCTTCAAGCTTCGCCCTGGCCTGATCAAAGTGATCGCGCGCGGCATCGTACTCCGAACGGGAGATCACGTTTGACTCTACCAGGTCAGTGGCGCGCTTCAGTTCGCGCTCCGCAGTCTTCAGGTCGATCTGGGCCGTCACTATCTGTTGTCTGGCTTGCGCGACTGCACTTTCAGTAACAACCACACCCTGTTCAGCCTGGGAGACCGCATTGCGTGCACTTTGAATTTCATTAAGTGATGCCTGGGTCGCGGCGAATTGGGCTTCCTGGGTTGACTGGAGTTGGGTTGGATCTACCCGCACGACGGGCTTGCCCAGCGTTACCTGATCGCCGGCGTTCACGTAAATCTCTTCGATGCGTCCGGCAACTTCACTCGTCAGCTTAATGTACCGGACCGGCCTGACCTCGCCGGAGGCAGTTACGGTCGAACGAAGCTCTGGCCGCACTTCGACTTTTACGGTTGTAACTTCAGCTTCGTCTTTGCGGCTGGCCAGTACGCTAATGATAATGATGAGGCCGAGCACCGCTACTCCCGCCACTGCAATGATGATTTTCTTCTTCCGCGTTAGGGCCATGTTAGCTTTCAGTCCTTATACTGGTATTTAGTTGCCCAATCGAGCCAGGTTGTGAACCCAGGAGGCGCGCTTCAGGCATTTTTGCGCTAGAGTTGTTTTACGAACGAAGCTTGCCGGCGGTTTCAACAATCAGCGCTCCGATAGGCTGATTCGCTAGCGCCTGCCTAATCGACGTCCCGATTGGCGCGCTGAATATTTCGCGCTACAATGAGGAGTTTCTTCGCGCGCGCGATTGGCGTCCCCCGGCGGGCACGACAGCGCTGCCGGTCATCCCACATACACGGGGTGTTTACCTTATGACAATTTGCGAAAAGTGCAATACGGAGAACCTTGACGGATCGCAGTATTGCGACGAGTGCGGAGCGACATTGGCCGGGGGCGCCGCCTCGGCAAAAGGATTCGGTACCGGTGATCTCGGAGGCGGAACCGGAGGCAGGCAATTTGCTGAAGCTGCGGCGGTGCAGGCTAAATCCTCTGAAGCTCGGGCCGCCGCGCCCGTGTTCAGTGGGTCATCGTCAGCGTCAGTTTCGGTGGTCGAGGACGTGCACGCGAAGTTGGTGATCGAGCGCGGACGTTCGGCCGGTAAGCAGTTTCCGCTTACTGAAGAAGAGTCGCAGATTGGCAGATGGGATGCCGACGGCGGTATTTTCCCCGAGATCGATCTGGATGCCGACGATCCGGAGGCCAAAGTGTCGCGGCGGCACGCTCGAATCATGAGACGCAACGGCGAGTACTTCGTTGAAGATCTCGGTTCGACAAATGGCACGTTCATCAATCGCGGCCGTCGTCTCTTGCCCGGCGATCGCCAGCCGCTGCGTGATGGAGACGAAATAATCGTCGGCAAAACATTTTTGCGGTTTCACGTTACTAAAATAGCAGTGTCCTCTTGAGCAGTTTCAAATGTCGGGGTTAGCTAAACGCTGGTGACCACTAACGGCCGGTTCGGTGTTTGTGCCCAATGACTATTTGTGGTGAATGCGGCGCGATGATTGCGCCAGATGAAAAGTTTTGCGGAAGTTGCGGCACGCCGCGACCTGAGCAGTCTGCCGCCGCAAAGCCAGTCAGCGGGGCAGTAGATGCCGCAAGCGATAAGGCGGCGGAACCTGCCAGTGCGGCCGCATCTGCCGGCAAAGCTTCGGGAGAAGACGCGGGAGACACTGCCTCCCCAGGCCCGATTGATGAAGATTGGCCAGGTAAAAAAGCCTCAGCACCGGTGCGCACTGTTACGACCGGCGATCTTCTTGGGCACGGAGACACTGTCCCTCCGGTCGCGCACACCGTGCGGGCCAACGAAACCTCTGGCAAGCACTCCAAAGCAAAACAGCTCGATGCGGGAACGTGTCTGAACGGCCGTTACGAAATCGTGCGACGCATCGGCGGCGGGGGAATGGGCGCCGTTTACCTGGCGCGCGATCGCAACCTCGGCGACGCACCTCGGGCCGTTAAGGAGATGATCGAATCGCACATTGACGACAGCCAGCACGAAAAGGCCATCAGTGATTTCAAACGCGAATCGCTGCTGCTGACTTCGCTGGAGCATCCTTCCATCCCCACCATCTACGATTACTTCTATGATGATGCCGCCGGCCGCTTCTATCTGGTAATGAAATATATTTCGGGTGGCGACTTTTCCTCGCGGCTACGAAATGCGCCGGGCGGTCGCGTGGACGAAAAGAACGTTACCGATTGGGGCATTCAAATCGCCGACGTCTTGCACTACCTGCATACGAGACCGAAACCAATTATCTATCGCGACTTGAAACCTGCCAATTTGATGATTGACGGCAACAGTGGCCGGGTCATGCTTATAGACTTTGGTATTGCGCGCTGGGTCACCAAACAGGAAAAGGGCGTGACCGCCGTTGGCACGATGGGATACGCGCCGCCCGAGTTATTCAGCGGCCAGGTTGAACCGCGTTCAGACCTGTACAGCCTGGGGGCAACGATGTTTCATCTGGTGACTGGATCGGATCCTCAGGACAATCCGTTGCTCATCTTCGATTTCGCAAAGAACCCGCGGCCGCGCCAGATTAACCCGTCGATGTCCACCGAGATGGAGCGCATACTTATGCGCGCGGTGGAATACAAGCCGGAGGCCCGGTTTCGATCTGCCGCCGAGATGCGCGACACGCTGGCGGCGCATCTCGAAAAGTTGCAATCGGGACAGGTTAGCTACGGAGTGCCGGCGCACGAGCTGGGCGGTGAAACGGTCCAGGTGGAGACCGTGTACTGCGGATTCTGTGGCGGCCGCATTGCCGCGGACGACATCTTCTGCGCCCATTGTGGCGCGCGACAACCCATCGGCGTCGGAATAGGCGCGGCCCATGCAGCGCGCGGCACGGCCAAACTGGTAGTAGCGGGAACTACAGAGCTGGACGCTTCGTTTCATTTGCAGAAGGAGAGCAATCTCCTGGGAAGAACGGATCCCCAGTCAAACATTTTCCCGGAAGTGGATCTATCCCGTTTTGATCCGGAAACGAAAGTTTCGCGACGGCACGCGCGAATCTGGCGCGAGGGGGAAACATTCCTGGTCGAAGACCTGGGTTCAATCAATGGAACAGTAATTAATGACGCGGTCCGGCTGGCGCCGCGGCAGCCACGCGTGCTGGACAGCGGCGACAAGTTGCGGCTCGGCGAGACGACTCTACATTTCTTGGTGGGTTAGCCGGATAGATTTGTCATTTTTCATT
>JBDUCF010000172.1:0-6079 GCA_040003545.1 Pyrinomonadaceae bacterium
CGCGAATGAGAAATGAAAAATGATATATGGAAAATCTATTTTTTAGTTCATGTTGCAGGGCAGGTAAATGAACTGACTTAGGCGGCGGCCATGTCCGCTTCGCTGATATCAAAATTCGCAGAGACTTTCTGCACGTCGTCGTGGTCCTCGAGTGCTTCCATTAGTTTGAGCATTTGTTTGGCTTCACTTCCCTCCAGCTTCTTGTACTCCTTGGGAACCATTTCGACTTCGGCTACCTGCGGCTCTATGCCTGATTTCTTTACCGCTTCAAGCACGCTGTCGAAATCCGCCGGGCTCGTAATAATCTCGAAATTATCTTCGTCGTCTCGCAAATCTTCGGCGCCGGCGTCTGTGACGATTTCAAACAAATCCTCTTCTGATTTCGCAACCTTGGGAACCACGATGTAACCCTTCTTCTCGAACATCCAGGCCACTGCTCCGGCAGCAGCAAGATTGCCGCCATTCTTGGAAAAAGCGTGGCGGATTTCCGCGACTGTTCGATTGCGATTGTCAGTCACCGACTCAATCAGCAACGCCACCCCGCCAGGACCGTATCCTTCGTAAGTGATCTCTTCGTAGCTGACGCCTTCCTCTTCGCCGGTCCCGCGACGCACGGCACGCTCGATAGTGTCATTGGGCATGTTGCCGGCTTTAGCATCCGAAATCGCTTTGCGCAGCCGCGCATTGCCCTCAACATCGCCGCCGCCCGAGCGGGCTGCGACCGTGATCTCTTTAATGAATTTGGTGAAGAGCTTGCCGCGCTTGGCGTCAAGCGCGCCCTTCTTATGTTTTATCGAATGCCACTTGGAGTGTCCCGACATTTAGAGAATCCTTCTCGTTGAAATGGGCTGGGATTATTACTTATCTGAGCGCCGCAATCAATGTGTCGCCTACTTAATCTTTTCGTATTCCTGCATGGCGTCTTTCAGAATCGGAAGATCCTGATCAGCATCCTTCCACAAGGCAAAGAAATCCTGATAAGACTTGCGCGCTTTGGCAGTGTCGCCTTGTAACACGGCGGCGCGCGCCAGGCCGAGGTGCGCTAACGGATATAACGGAGAAAGAGGATCAACGCCTCGGTGGTCGAGAATCTTTTGAAACTGAGCCGCTGCTTCGGGCCCCGAGCGCTGGCGCAGGAAGGCCTGGCCGCGGAGGTAGGGAGACCCAAAACCAGCCAAACCGCCCAGGTCATACCGGCTGGTCGATTGTAATAGCTGAATTGCCTGGGCGGAGTTGCCCCGATTGTTCTCCATCGCCGCGTGAATCATCGGTAGGAAGACTGCGTTGAGGGCCGTCTCTTTCGGGTACCGCCTTAACAGTTCATCGGCTATGGCCTGGGCCTGACCCGCCTCACCACATGCCGCAAGTGCGAACGCGGCCCCGGTTAGATTTACCTTGGCGCGAGAGAGAACAAGACTGCGCGCGGCGCTGCTCTTTGCTTCCTGGCAGTTACCGAATATCGCTCCAATGATGGCAATATTTGACTCAAGCTGCGCCGCGTTTTCCTTTCGATCCTGGCTCTTCAAGACCTCGACGGCGCTTTTACTATATTCAAGAGCCTTCCGAAATTGTCCGGCAACCATCGCGGTAGAACTTTCCAAACCAAGACTTTCGTCTTCTGTCTGCTTACTCTTAAACCAATCGACATCGCGTTTCATCGTGGCTTGATCCGCGCGAAGAAACGCCAGCTGGTAACTGTAATAGTGGTAGGGAAAAGTATCAGGGTTCTTACTCATGTTCCCGTCTAAGATCTGCCGGGCTTCGTCGTAGCGATTGAGACGAATAAAACCCTCTACAAGATTTCCCTGCGAAGTGGCGTTATTCGGACTAATACGCACGGCTTCGCGGCATTCCTGGATACTTTCTTCGTATTGGCCGATGTTACTGTACTGAACGGCCAGATTGTTATGAGGCACAAAGTCGTTAGGATAAGTCTGTTTCCATGCCTTTAGCACATTGATCGCTTCGTTAATGTCCCCCACCACATAGCTATAGTACTTTTCTGAGATATAGAATCGCTCCCGCTCGCTGACGCGATCCTTCAGCTCGAATGCTTTTTGCGTAAACTGCGTTGCCAGTTCCGTCTGCGCGTCGTTGCTGTAGACCACTGCCAGTCTGGCATATGCCATGGCAAAAGTAGGATCGAGATCGACGGCGCGTTTATAGAACGGAATCGCCTCGAGCTGGTTTCCTAGGCGAAACTGGTCATTACCTTGCGAGAAAGCTTTTAAGGCATCAAGAGATGAGGTGGTAGCTTGCTCGACCGGAGCGTCGAATTTCTGAATGGAACTTAAGGACTCGCCCAGTTTCTCCCGTAACTTTGCCGCCCCAAGGCCGAGCGACTTCAGTACCTGCTCTTTGCTTTCAGCTTCAACCTGCTCGCGCGCAATCGCTTCGTCGTTGCGGCCATTCAATGCCTCCAGCGTGATGACGTAATGAGAGCCAAGCTGAGAGATAGACCCGGTGAGTAAGGCCTTGATGCCCTGGCGTTCACAAATCTCCCGCGCAATATCACGAGTCACACGCTCATCGGCAGAACGTCCCATGAAACGTAATGCTTCTCGCACGCGTTCTTCGGACAGGATATTCAGAAACGGCGACTGGCCCAGTTGAACTGCCAACGCCTGCTTCAAGGTCCCATCAAAAACCGGGTCACCGGTGGTATTGACGAAATCAGCGAGCAGAATCGTATCCTTATCGGTTAGCGCCGGCGCTTTGCGCAGGTATCCGAAATAAGCCAGAGAGGCAACGCCCAGCAGAACGACGGCCGCAATGGTTGCGGCGCGAATCTTGTGTCGTTTGATCTCTGTGACCAAATACTCAGCACTCGAGGCTCGCGTAGGAACACCCGCGGATACGTGCGACGTTGCGGCCGAACTGCCTCCCGTTGCAGTACCCGCCTGGCGCGAACTAATCGTAGAAACACCCTGATTGCCGGTGGTGCTGATGATGTGACTGACTCTGTCGGGGGGCACCGATCGCTCCAGCTCCGCCTCGAATTCCAACCTCTTTCCGAACTTATTCAGGTCCGAATGGATCTCCCGTACAGTCTGATACCGATCATCAACGTCCTTCCGCAAAGCCTTCATTACGATCCATTCGAATTCCGCGGGCACTCCGGTCGCGTAGCGAGCCAGCGGAGGCGGTTCAGTCTTAGTGATGGCTAAGATCACATCCGTTACAGTCTCGCCTTCAAACGGCACGCGCCCAGCGACCATCTCATACAGTACGATTCCCAGGCTCCATATGTCTGTGCGAGGGTCCACAGCTTTGCCGCGGGCCTGTTCAGGCGACATGTAATGTGAAGTTCCCATCACGACCCCGGCATCGGTATGGACCAGAGCTCGCGTAGGCGCCTCAGTGTCGGCGCTTAGTTCTCGCGAGGCAGGTTCTGTCAGCTTCGCCAGCCCGAAATCCAAGACTTTGACGATGCCATTGGGCCTGATCATGATGTTCTCAGGCTTGATATCGCGGTGGATGATGCGGGCCGCATGAGCCTCTTCCAGCGCGCTGGAAATTTGCGCTGCTATGTCTACCACCTCGAGGATGTCCAGCCTCGGGCCAACCAAACGCTTTCGCAAGGTGAGGCCGTCGACGAATTCTGTGGCAATAAAGTTTTGGCCGCCTTCGTGACCGACTTCGTAAATGGTGAGTATGTTTGGATGATTCAGCGATGACGCAGTTGAGGCTTCCTGTTCGAAGCGATGCAGACGATCTTTGTTCTGCGTCAGCTCTGCGCTCAACATTTTGAGCGCAACCTTGCGACCGAGGCGAGTGTCTTCGGCAAGGTAGACTTCGCCCATCCCGCCCGCGCCGAGTTTTTCCAGGATTCGATAATGCGAAATGGATTTTAGTTCCATTTGAACCGCAAGTGATTAGATAACGCTCTTCTACTACCGGGCCAATGCGAGTGTCAACGCCGAGGAACGCCGAGCTTTTGCAATGCCAGTGAATCCGCGCCTCTCACGCGAACGCCCTTGATTCTTGAACTGAAGCCACTAACTTTCTCGACAGCGCTGGCTCGCACCTTTAGTTCTTTCGCCAGCAGGCGCACCAACTCCTCGTTGGCAGCGCCGTCAACCGGTGGCGCTTTCACGCGCACGCGCAACGCGCCATCGTGCTCACCGGCAATCTCGCTGCGTGCCGCCCGCCGCACCACGCGGACTTGAAAAGTAATAGCGCCATCTTCTTCGCTGTAGCGCAGCAGAGTTTTCCCCTTTGGTGAGCCGCCAGACCCGAGTAGAAAGAGCGGGGGCAGGCCCCCTTCCTGACTGCAAGCATGTAATATTGAGTCAGACTCCAAACCCTGAATCCTCAAAGTTCATCTGGGAAGACCTGCAGTCGGGAAGGGGGCCTGCCCCCGCTCCTTCTTCCGGAGAATCTGCTTCCCTTACCAACTCGTCATTAACTAACAACATTTCAGCGAATCAGCATCTCGGCTACGGCAGACTGCAGCAGTTGCAGCAGCAGAATTACGATTATCGGCGAAATGTCCATCATACCCAGCGGCGGGATCATGCGTCGGGCCGGGGCAAGCAGAGGCTCAGTGACGCCCATCAAAAACCGCATCAGACGATTGTGGTAGCTCATGCCCCAGGAAAAGATCACGCGCATTGCGACCAGTAACGAATACACGGCCAGAATTCCGAACAAAATAAATCCCATCAACCTTACCGGCGCCGCCGTCATCACGCTGGCGATTATCCCGTTCACAGTGAAGACAACAGCGCTGACAAGCTTCCAGAGAAACCATCCAACCAGGATAACGATCAGAATGGTCACCAGCGGGGCCAGTTTCTGATCCAAACCCCATCGCAAGAGCCCTCGTCGCACCGGGTTCACTAATGGATCGGACCAACGCCGGACGGTGAGCTTGGTCCAGGAAAACGGATTGAGATCTGCGTAATCAACCACCACGCGCAGCAACACCAGGACGATGATGCCAACGATGACCGTCGTTATGGCATAAAAGATGACCAGCGATAATAGGTTGATTACTGTCATGTTTAGGAATTAAGAGTTGTTTTAGAATTCAGAGATCTTGAGTATGAAAGTTCAACAGTGAATACTTGCAGTCAGGAAGGCGGGCTTGGCCCCGCCTTTCCCTCGAGAATGTTCTTGACCTGCCTATTAAATCACTGCCGCTCGCCAAAGATTGCGGTACCAATGCGCACGATAGTGGCGCCTTCTTCAATTGCTACCGGAAAGTCGTGCGTCATGCCCATCGAGAGTTCGCCGTTGCCTTCCGCGAAAACTCCCTGCGAATTCAGTTCGTCGCGCAACTCTCGTAACCGTCGGAATAACGGACGGACCTTTTCCGAGTCTTCGAAGAACGGCGGCACGCTCATCAAGCCAATCAGACTCAAGTGCGAACAACCGGCGACTGTTTCGACAAGCTCCGGTAATTTCCCTTTATCGATTCCCGACTTGCTTGCCTCCCCGGCCAGGTTCAGTTGAATCAACACTGGCAGCCGCTCGCGTCCCTCTTCAACGCACATACTGTCCAGACGTTGGGCCAGGGCCACTGAATCCAGCGAGTGAATAACATCGAACAGCGTCACCGCGCGCCGCGCTTTGTTTGATTGCAGATGTCCGATCAGGTGCCAGCGGGCTGACGAGCGGCCGACTTCTGTTATCTTTCCCTCGGCCTCCTGGACACGATTCTCGCCCAGGTCACTGACGCCTGCTTCGATTGCGCGCTGGATGGTATCCGCCGGATGCGACTTGCTGACGGCCAGAAGCTTTACCTCTTCAGGTGATCGGTTGCTGCGCCGCGCCGCCGCATCGATCCGGGAACGCACATCCTGAAGACGTTGGCGTAAGTCGTCTAGAGTTTGGGCGGTGCCTGTCATTGCGTTCAAGGGAGCGGCAACTGACTATAACAACCGCTCGCGAGTACCCGCAACCATCATCGATTTGGAGTGCGCCGGCAGAGCGAAGCAGCGACGGCGCTTTGGTTCTGGAAAAGAGCGGGGCCAGCCCACCTTCCTTACTGCAAGTATTTCCAGTCGAACTTTAATGAATCAAGGTTTGGAGTCTGACTCGACACCAACTACTCGCAGTCAGGAGGGTGTATAGA
>JBDUCF010000173.1:0-6060 GCA_040003545.1 Pyrinomonadaceae bacterium
CAGACGGCAAGTCGATGGACATTAGTGGAGAGTACCGGTTTGTCGACACCTTTGCGCGACGTAACAATGAATGGAAATTAGTGGCGTCCGCTGCGGTGAAGGTCATGAATCCGACGCCGGCCGCATCGCCTGCAAAAGCATCACCGACTCCCAAAGCATCGCCGGCAATGACTACTGCGTCGCCGGCAGCGGCGAAGCCATCACCCACAGTTCGGCCGAAACCGGCCGTCTCGCCGGTCGCGAAGGCAACGCCCTAACCACTCTCGCGACGTGGCCCATTCCAACAAGCAAGGCACGACCCGAGGTCGTGCCCTTGCTTGCTTCATTAAGTCGCGCTGCTAGTCCACCGCTATTGCTGTGACCAAATGCCGGGGATTGTTGTGGCGCAGGCCGGGCAGTTTCCTTCCGGCGTGACCTTCATCTGTCTAATGACATAGCCGTAACGCTCAATCAGTAACTCATCGCAAGTGGGGCAGTAGGTGTTTTCCCATCGCCCAACTCTTCCGGGAAGATTTCCTGCGTAGATGTAACGCAATCCTGCTGCCCGCCCGATCTCGCAAGCTTGCATCAGTTGTTCAGCCGTCGTATTGGCGTTCTCTTTCATGCGATAGTCCTGATGAAAGGCGGTCACGTGCCATGGGATATCGGGCGAAACAGAAGCGATGAAATCCGCGGCAAGCTTCAGTTCATCTTCTGAATCATTGAAACCAGGAATGACCAGGGTCACGATTTCTTCCCAGAAGCCGCGCTCATGGACCATCTTCACCGTCTCGAGAATGTTGTCCACCACGCCGCCCAGCTGCCGGTAGTTTTTGTCGCCCATCGACTTCAAGTCGATCTTGTAGCAATCAGTCCAGGGGCGGATGTAGTCGAGCACCTGGGGAGTGGCGTTACCGTTTGAGATGAACGCCGTTCTAAACCCTGCGGGCTTCGCTTTCCGGAAAACCTCCACCGCCCACTCTGCCGTTATCAATGGCTCGTTGTAGCTGGTCCCTACCATTGAAGCACCATAGGCTTTGGCCATCGCGATCAGCCGGTCCGGCGTGACCATGGTAGGCGGAGTCCCCGCGGCATCGTCGCGCAGCGCTTGCGACGTCAACCAGTTCTGGCAGTAGGCGCAGTGCAAATCGCAGCCGAGCATGCCGAACGTTAAGGTGTCGGAACCCGGCATCGCGTGAAAGAACGGTTTCTTTTCTGTCGGGTCGCAAGCCAGCGCGGCAACGTAATTGATCGGCACGCGCAGGTGACCACCTTCATTGAAGCGAACTTTACAGATACCGCGCTTGCCTTCCTTAATCAGGCAACGATGACCGCAGGCAAAACATTTCAGCGCGTTGTCGGGCAAGTGTTCGGTCAACTCTGCCGCGCCCTCGGTGGTCATCGTGTCCAAACGCTCAGCTAGTGAAGTTGCGGTTGTGCTAAGTGGCATTAACGAAAAACCTCGTCGTGTCTTAATTTCAGCCTAAGTAGCGCAGACTGCCAGTCTGCGCAAGCTGGCAGCTTGCGCTACCTCAAATTAAGACATTCCTAAAAACCTCGTTCGATAGCGGAATTTCCGAGCAGGAATTATACTCTCTTGGATGCAGAAAATCTGACTTTCCGCTCGCTGGAAAGTGGCACAGACTTTTAGTCTGTGATTGGGTATGGAGACACACAGACTGAAGCTGTGCCAAGTTCAGAATGATCATAGAACAAGTAACCGTCACCGCTTTTGAGCAACACACGCGCGTCGTAGGCTGCGAAAAAACCAGACAAGCGATTTGTATCGATCCGGGTGATGATTCGGAAAGTATTGTTGGGGCGATCGACAAACACGGGTTTCGGCTGCAGGCGATTGGCTGTACCCACGCTCATATGGACCATGTAGGCGGGGTGGCGGCCCTGAAAAGATTGAAGCCGGACGCAAAGATCATCATCCATCCAGCCGACGAGTTCATCTACGACCAACTACCGCAGCAACCCGCATGGATCGGAATTCCCCGTTCGCAGTGGTCCGTGCTCGGTTTCGATTATGAGCAGCCGCCAAAGATCGATGAATATTGGAGCGACGGCCAGTCTTATCAGGTTGGCGAGCTCGAATTCAAAGTGATTCACTGTCCAGGTCACACGCCGGGGCACGTCGTGCTGTTCAATGAAAAAGAGAACAAGGTGTTTGTCGGCGATGTGCTTTTCGCGGGTTCAGTAGGCAGGACGGATCTACCGGGCGGATCGACTGAGCAATTGATGGACTCGATTATGAATAAGCTGCTTCCGCTGGGTGATGAGGTGGAGGTTTATTCCGGCCACGGCCCGGTCACTACTATCGGCGAGGAACGCCGCACCAATCCTTTTCTTACCGGGGCGTATCCAATTGGTCGTGGCAGCCGATTTTGATTGCCGCAGGGAATGCTAGCGGCCGCGCAGCTTATTGGACTTCAACTCGTCCCACTTGTCCTTCAACTCGTCGCTGAGGTCGCTGGGGAAGCTTTCAACTGGCAGATTGTTTTCCGCGCAGAAGTGGCGCCACAGGATAAACCGCAGATCAAACTGACCAGTCTCGTCGGAAATCACATTATCCAGGGGTTCGTTTTCTGGCTTGCTCATAAGACCTGCTCCCGCCTCGTTCTAATAAGTTCATCTGGCTGCCAATGCAGCTCGCAGTGTAGCAAGTAAGCCCTGTCTTAATCCACCTACCCGCGCGCTTTCAAAAAAGCAACAATCTGCTGGACGCCGTGGCGAATGGGGATTAGACGCCTCTTTTTGTTATAATAAAAACGCTTCGCAAACGGGGGCGACAGGCTTCGACAGGAGTCGTGGCGTTGATTGTGATGCATGCCGGGCTACTCTATGCAGCTCGTTAAAACGCGTAGGGAAAAACAATTGCCAATAACAATGAATTGGCTCTCGCTGCCTAATTAGGCACCGGGCGTCTCCGCCGCAAGTTGCTCATGCGCGCGGATGGAGATGTCACCTTAGATGAGCTGGCCCATTCCTTCGGTCCGTGGGAATGGGCGAGACCAAAGTCGGGCTAGCTCTTGCCGAGGTCTTGTCGCTTCACTTACTCGGCATAGAGCGAATTTTTGTCCGGGCGACATTAGTTGTCCGGGTGAGAAAGAGAAGCGACTAAGCATGTAGATTCCTTCGGCGTTGGCTTCTGGATCCGAGTTCGATTCTCGGCGCCTCCACCAATCCTCGAATTGCGGATTTCGGATTTCGGAATGCGAATTTGAGCTGAATGCCAGAAACCTTGAAATCCGCAATCCGAAATCCGCAATCCGAAATCTCGTCCCTTCCCATAGGCATTTTCGACAGCGGCGTCGGCGGACTAACGGTTTACCGGGCACTGCATGAGCGCCTGCCTGATGAACACTTCGTCTATCTTGGCGATACGGCCCGCGTGCCTTACGGAACCAAGTCGCTCGCTACTGTGGAACGCTACGCTGTCGAGAACGCGCGCTTCCTCGAGGCACGCGGTATCAAGTTATTAGTAGTGGCCTGCAACACAGCTTCGGCCCTGGCGTTGCCGGCAATACGAGATGCGGTCGCGGTCGAGGTGGTCGGCGTTATCGAACCCGGAGCGCGCCAGGCTGTTCACACTTCAGGCCCGCCGGGTAAAAAACGCATTGGCGTAATCGCTACCGAATCCACTGTGCAAAGCGGAGTTTACTCAAGGGCGATTCAAAAACTTGATGCAGCGGCCATTGTGATTGAACGGGCCTGCCCGCTCTTTGTTTCGCTGGCTGAAGAGGGATGGGCCGAGAGTGAGGTAGCGCGCACGGTCGCCGCCGAATATCTGTCGGACCTGAAGCAGAGCAGCATCGATTCCCTGGTCCTCGGCTGCACGCACTATCCAATCCTGCGCCAGGTGATTCAGGAAGCAATCGGCGATGAAGTGACGCTAATTGATTCCGGCGAGGCGGCGGCGCACGACGTTGAAAGCTGGCTGGTGGATTCAGGCGGCGCGCACGCTGCTCTGGAAGACAGTGCACGAGAGCGGCGTCTGTGCGATGATCTGGACCACTTTTACGTGACCGACGCGGCTGAGCGCTTTGCGCGAGTAGCCGAGCGCTTCCTCGGTCATCCGCCTTCGGTTTTGGAAGCCGTGGAAGTTTGGGGGCATGATGAGCTACGTACGTTCTGACGGGCGCGCCGCAAATGAATTGCGGGCCGTGAAGATAATCCCGAATTACCTGCCGCACGCCGAAGGCTCTGCCTTGATCGAAGTCGGCCAGACGCGGGTATTGTGCGTCGCCACGGTTGAAGACAAGTTGCCACCACATCTGCGCAGCCAGCGCGGACGAGGTTGGATCACGGCTGAGTATGCCATGCTGCCGCGCGCGACTGCCCAACGTACGCCGCGCGAAACAGGGCGTGGTGGACTTTCCGGGCGCACGCATGAAATTCAGCGACTGATTGGACGCAGCATCCGCTCTGTGGCCAACATGAAAGCGCTGGGCGAACGAACCGTAACGCTTGATTGCGACGTGCTTCAGGCTGATGGCGGCACGCGCACCGCGGCGATCACTGGAGCTTACGTGGCGCTGGCGCTGGCCTGCCGCCATCTTCTGGCTCAGGGAAAAATCGCGCGCAGCCCGTTGACGACGGAAGTGGCCGCGGTAAGTGTCGGCATCGTGGGCAAGAGCCCGCTGCTCGATCTGAAATATGATGAAGACTCGTCCGCCGAAGTGGATATGAATCTGGTGTGCACGGGTGACGGCCGCTTCATAGAAGTGCAGGGCACGGCGGAAGGATCGCCCTTTTCGCGCCAGGAACTGGATATGCTTTTGGCGTTGGGCGCGGAGGGGATCGAGCGATTAATTCAGATTCAGCGCACCGCTTTGGGGCAATCTGCCGGGAATGCCGCTTGACAGGACAACAAGGGATGACTCAAACGCATCCAAGCAGTAACATAACGTGTCAGAACCAGGCGCTTCTGACAAGCTTCAATGCTCGAACTTTAGAGTATCCTTAGCACCGCCGGAGCTACTGAAGGATCCCGACCGCTCAAAAGCTAAACAGCAGTATGAAATCCCCAACAGGAGTTATGAAATCCCTTATGAAATCCCTTCTGAAATCAATGCCCCGTCTTACCATTCTTATTGCCGCTTTTATGTTTGCTTCCTTGATGGCCCTGGCCCAAACGCAAACCTTTAGCAGTGACAAAGTTGATTATCGCCTGGATCTCCCTTCGCCAACCTGGAAGGTAGTTTCTGAACCTGACGCCAGTCACCAGCACGCGGAGTTTATCTACGGTGATCGCAACGATGGCCATTTGCGCATACGCAAAGACATGCTCGATTCAGGCTTAACTGTTTCTGAGTTCGCCAGACGCGATCAGGAACAGAAGGTCCATTTCCTGCCTGGCTATATTGACGGTAAGGAAGAACGCTTTTCCGGCCGTTTGAATGGCGTCACCATCTCTTTCGAATTCACCTCTGCCGGTAAGCCGATGGAGGGACGCACCTACTACCTGCAGGCTGACAGTCATACAATCTATGCGCTGCGCTTTACCGGCACGCGCGACAAACTCGCTCGCATCCGCAACCAGACAGACTTAATAGCGCGCAGCTTTCAACTGAAGTAGGTCGTCTCAATGAAAATCGATAAAGGATGAATTGAGAATCGGAACATTGGATTCGCGGACCCAAACAAAAAGGGGAACGGGCATTTGCCTGTTCCCCTTTCCCTCTTTCCGCAGCCATTCTCTTCACGGCGTGTACGACAAGTGCCAGCTTGTCGCCGGGCAACTACAGCAGGCCGCTTGCTGGCATAGTCCACCGAGGCTGGCTGCGTCAGGCCACCTCGGCGAGACCGTGACGGCTCGCCTTATCATTGAGTGCATAGCGAACCGATGTAGTCACCGCTCGTGGTGGCTTCCGCCGGGTTGAACTCGCCGCGCAATCTGATCTGACCTGTGGCGCCGCTCATCCCGCCAGTACCGCCATCGAACGTAATCAGCGACGCGAATCCGCCCTGGCCGGGCGGGAGGTCGATGCTTCCGGTATCGGTGCCAAGCAATTGGTCGCCGCTTTTCAGGAAATTCGTGCTCTTTCTCGTAAAGAACAGAATTGTTGGGACACC
>JBDUCF010000174.1:0-6060 GCA_040003545.1 Pyrinomonadaceae bacterium
CAGCGGCAATCGCCGGTGGCTTCACCAGCGTTTGCGCAATGCCCAATACGGATCCGATCAATGATAACCCGGCAGTTACGCGTTTCATCATTGAACAGGCTGAACACGCAGGCCACGCGAACGTCTTTCCCATTGGCGCGATCACGAAGTCCTCACTTGGTAACGAGCTGGCTGAAATGGGCGAGATGAAAAATGCGGGCATCGTTGCCGTCTCTGACGATGGCCGGCCGGTTCCTTCCGCGGGAATGATGCGGCGCGCCATGGAGTATGCCCGCGGTTTTGATCTTCCGGTTGTGGATCATTGCCAGGACAATTCGATGGTTGCCGGCGGGGTAATGCATGAGGGCCACTGGTCCCTGGTGTTGGGACTAAAAGGCATGCCGGCCGCGGCCGAAGAGATGGATGCAGCGCGTGATTGTTTACTGGCGGAACTGACGGGAGCGCGGGTTCACCTGGCGCATGTTTCAACCCGCGGCGCCATCGAGGTTGTGCGCCGGGCCAAGGAGGCGGGACTGCGTATGACCTGCGAAGTCGCGCCGCAACACTGGACGCTGACGGACCAGGCGGTCGAGAATTATGATACGAACACGAAAATGAGCCCGCCCTTGCGCAGTCGCGATCATGTTGAAGCCATTGAAGAAGGCTTGCGCGACGGAACCATAGACGCTATCGCAACTGATCATGCGCCTCACCATGCAGACGAAAAGGCGCTGGAGTATGACGATGCGCCCTTCGGGATCACCGGATTGGAAACTGCGGTAGGGTTGGCATTCGACCGTCTGGTTCAGCCGGGGATAATTTCGCTCGAGCGCCTGGTGGAACTCCTGGCGGTGAACCCGGCGCGAATCTTCGGCTTGAAAGAGCGCGGCGCTTTGCGGAAAGGCGCGTGGGCCGATGTTACTATTCTCGATCCTGATCTGAGCTGGACCTTCGCGGTGGCCGGCTCAAAATCGAAGAGCCGCAACACACCGTTTGATGGCTGGAAGTTTCGCGGCGGGGCCGTCACCACCATAGTCGCCGGACGCGTCGTTTACCTGCACCCGGACTACGCCCGTATTATTGAAAGCAAACACACTGAAGTCCTGATCTAGTTACTTGGCCAGTCGCAGTCAGGAAGGGGGCATGCCCCCGCCGTTCCCGCACCTTTCCTGTTCCTGACTGCGCAATTTAACCAAGGCCCGGTGGTGTGAAAAAAAGAAACCCGCTGCGCTCTCCCCTTCGCAGCGGGTCTCTCTTTGCGATCGCTTGCCTACGTCGTAAGCGGGGCGACCGATCTTAAGCCTTTTGAGATCTCAAATTTGAGATCTGAGATCTAGATCTGAGATTTAAGTAGGGAACCCACCCGCGCTCTCCCCTTCGCAAGCGGGCCCCCTCCGCACCGACAACCGCCCGGTTGCCGATCCTTTTATTGAGCCGGTCGCACATTCGCTGCGGGCAGGGAGATGCTCTGATTGAGCACCACACCGAATTCCGTGCCCGGCGTTACGACCGCCTCATGACCTTTGGAGAATAAAGCACCCGCTGCCCCCAGACCTGCGCCCACGCCGGCGCCAATACCCGCGCCTCGCCCGCCACCGGCAATCGCGCCAATCAGCGCGCCGGTTGCAGCGCCACCGCCGATGAATACCACGTTACGCTTAACCGCCGAGCGTCCAGCGACTTCGCCCTCGCTGTCACTCCTTGCGCCCGCAGTTGTTATGTCGGTTAAGTCCCCATTGATCGCGCGCGATGTACCGTTCGGCAGGTGCAGCGCCACAAACTTCACGCCCATCGTTCCCGCTTTGCTCTTCCGAGAAGCGCGGTTTACCGTTGTGACGCGGCCTGTGATCGTGCTGCCGGCAGGTATCACTTCGACCCCTCCGGCGTAAACGGGATCGACCACAGTGGTTGTGAATTGATCACCAACCCGCGCGGATTCAGAGCTGATTTGACTATTCATTCGCACGCGAAGAATCTGATTCGCTGGAATCGTGTAGTAGCTGGGTACGACTGTACTTGCGACTGGCCGTGGATACCGGCGCAAACGCGGCCGGCGGCGGGTCTGTCCGAAAGAGGAAACGGCGCCACCGCCTATAAAGGCCATCAAAATTAAGAGACCAAGTGAACTCTTCATGATCGATTTGGTAGACTTAGTTTTCATCTCAACACCCTGGTTCGTTGCCGTGCGATTCCTGTGCTTGTTCGCGTGACGCGGCAATTCACGGCGTTGATTTAGCAACGACCGTGCCAGTTCGGATGAGTGGCCCTGACAATATAAAAATTCGGCTATTTTTAGGGGATAACGGCGTGACCGGCGAATGTTAATTTCGGCGTAGGCAAAGCCAATAGACGATGTGCGTAGCGCGGTAACTGCTATGCACGATATGGAGTAGGAGTCAGGCATGCACTTGCGGCTCGGCCTTACCGTGACGGCCTTCAACTAACTAGAGGGTTGGATCGCGCCGGAAAGGCAGAGCCTTGCCGCACTGCGCGGCGGCAAAGCCACGGCAGCACAGAACCAGATGATCGGAGGCGCATGCCATCACTCAAGTTGGGACTAAGTTTTTCAAATGCCCACTGCCTATTCTTAAACGGCCCGACGGGGGTAGAATGCTGACCTTGCAAGACCAGACCTTTGTTCCCGAAAGGAATTCCATGCGATCTATTCTCCTGCTTCTCTTGATCACGACGGTTTTCAGCGCGACCCCGGCCCTCGCTCAAAAGCGAAATATTACTGAGAAGGACTTGTTCAACTTTGTCTGGATTGGCGATCCGCAGATTTCGCCCGACGGGTCTCGGGTGGCGTTCGTCAGGGTCACGGTGAATGAAAAGAAGGACGGCTATAACACTTCCATCTGGACCGTCGCTGCCGCAAACGGCGAGACGCATCAGTTGACCAACGGTCCGCGCGATTCATCACCGCGCTGGTCGCCGAATGGCGAGTACCTGGTGTTTGTTCGCGTGACGGAGAAGGACGGCAAGCCGGACGTGCCGCAACTATTCATGCTGGCAATGGCCGGCGGTGACTCATTCCAGTTTACGAAAGTCGCGCGAGGAGCTGGACAGCCACAATGGTCGCCGGATGGCCGCACAATTGCGTTTGCGAACAACGCCAACCCGGAAGACCTGGCGAAGGATCGAGAATCTCAGGAAGGGAAACCCACTTCAGCCGCCTCAACGCCGGAAGCCACAGCTTCACCGAGCGCGAGTCCGACGGATGCGAAGAAGCCTGATGACAAACGAGAGAGCGATGTGCGCGTAATCACACGCGCGGTGTATCGGGCCAACGGCGCGGGATACCTGGATTCAAAACACCCGCAGCACATATGGATCGTCACTGCGCCACGCAATGCGGACGACAAAGTGACGCCAAAGCAGTTAACCAGCGGCCACTTTCCAGAGGACGTCGCCGCTTGGGCCAAAGACGGCTCGCAAATCTATTTCACCTCTGACCGTATCGATGAGCCCTACTACGAACTTCCATCCACCACCGTCTACTCAATATCAGTATCCGGCGGTGAACCAATCCGACTCACTTCGTTCGATATGGACAGCGGCGCCTTCACACTCAGTCCTAATGGCAAGCAGTTCGCTTTCATCGCTTCCACCAGCAAGCCGGTCAATTCCTATACGCAGCCTGACCTCTGGGTCATGGACGTTGCGCCGAATGCCCAACCGCGGAATCTGACCGCTGCTTTCGATTACGACGTCGGCGCCGGCGTGGGTGGAGACAACGCCGCGCCCCGTGGTGGCGGAGGTAACGCGCCTATCTGGACCGCGGACGGCCAGAGCATCATTGAGGTTTACGGGAAAGAAGGCCAGGCGAACTTAGCGACATTCAGTGTGGTCAGCGGCAAGCCCATGGATCTAACGCACGGCAACGAAGCGGTGATTGGCTTTCGTTCCACCTCTGACGGGTCGAAGTTAGTCATTAACGTTTCCACGCCGACCCGGATTGGCGACCTATTCTGGATCGACAAACCGGGGGGAGAGCCCAGACAACTAACCCATCTCAATGACGAGTTATTCTTGCATCTGAATCTTACTGAGCCGGAGTCGATCTGGTACACGAGCTTTGATGGTAAGAAGGTCCAGGCCTGGATCCAGAAGCCGCCAAACTTTGATCAGAATAGGGACTCGGGCAAAAAGTATCCGCTGATCCTGAATATTCATGGCGGGCCGCATAGCGCCTACGGCTTTGTGTTCGATCATGAGTTCCAGTGGATGGCGGCCAAAGGTTACGTTGTGCTTTATCCGAATCCGCGCGGCAGCACTACCTATGGACAGGACTTCGGGAACGTTATTCAATACCACTATCCCGGCGACGACTATAAGGATCTGATGGCCGGTGTAGATGAAGTGATACGGCGCGGTTACGTTGATACCAATAAACTCGGCGTCACCGGAGGAAGTGGCGGCGGGCTGTTGACGAATTGGACCATTGGCCAGACCACTCGATTCGCCGCCGCCGTTTCGCAGCGCGACATCGCGAGCTGGTCGGATTGGTGGTACTCGGCGGACTTCACACTCTTCCAGGAGAGCTGGTTCAAGGCCCCGCCATTCGAAGATCCGGAAGACTACAAAGCGCGATCGCCGATCACCTACATCAACAACGTGAAGACACCGTTGATGTTGATTCTGGGCGAGACCGATTACCGCACGCCGCCCGGCGCCGGCGGTGAAGAGATGTTCCGCGCGCTCAAGTTCCGCAAGATACCGACGGTGATGGTGCGCTTTCCGAACGAGTCGCATGAGTTGTCGCGATCCGGTCAGCCGTGGCATCGCATCGAGCGACTGCAACACATCGTCGGCTGGTTTGACCACTGGTTGATGGGCGTTCCGAAACCTGAATACCAGGCTGGAGGAAGTCAGTAAGAAGTTGTCTGTGGTCAGTTGTCAGTAGTTAGTTGTTCTTTGTGCGGTCAAGAGTCAGAGCCGCCTGCGGTAGCGGTGGGCCAGTGTGTTTTATGAGGAACCAGATCAATGCCTAATGACGAACAAAAGATTCGCGATGTGATCGATACCTGGATGCGCGCAACCGCAAAGGGTGAGCTGGCCGAGATTCTGAAGCTGATGGACGAGGACGCCGTCTTTTTAGTTATGGGTCAGCCACCAATGCGCGGGCGGGATGCCTTCGCGGCGAGCTTCAAACAGGCTCTACAGAAATTCCGCCTTGAAGCGACCAGCGAAATTCAGGAGATTCAGGTGATGGGTGACTGGGCCTATTGTTGGAACCATCTGTCAGTAACCATGACTCCGATTGATGAAGGCGGGTCGCCAGTTCGCTGTAACGGTAACGTCCTTACAATCTTTCGCAAGAACTCCGGTGGTGACTGGGTTCTCTTCCGCGACGCGAATCTGTTGGGCGGTTGAGCTTTCGACTTTTGGTTAGTAGAAGAGGACAACAATGCAAGAGCTCCATCGGATAGGCACTGATTCAGTTTGCAGTGACACATTTTCTCATTCACACCTGGCTTCAGCCAGGTGGAGGAATGCTACCCAATTTCCCGAACCGTTTTAACGGTTTGAAGCTGCTTATGGCAGCGTAACGAAGGACTAAACCGTTGAAACGGTTCTGCGTCCTTTATAAGAGGCTGCGTTATCACCGGGCTGAAGCCGCGGTGTGAATGAGAGGTCGAAAATGAACGTGAACGCCTATTATCGGATAAGGCACACAGTCGGCTCCGCAATCCTTTCGGTGATTGCGCCGGCACTCTTTCTGAATGTCGCTACAGTCGCGGGTGTCAGGTCCGCCGGTTTCCCTGGCCGCGTTCACCAACAGGCCGATGACCCTGCGCGGCAGAAGCTTGTAGGAACATGGCAGGGAATACTCGATGCGGGCGCAGTGAAGCTACGGTTAGTTTTAAAAGTTGCGAAGGAAGCGAATGGCAGTTTGAAAGCTACGATGGACAGCCCCGATCAGGGGGCGACTGACCTGCCCTTTGCTTCGATTGCGATTACGGGAGCCGCAGTCCGTCTGGAGATGACATCCCCCGCCGAAGCTATCTACGAAGGCACGCTCTCCGGCGATGGTTCGGAAATATCCGGCCAATGGCAGCAGGGTGGGCAAAAGTTCCCACT
>JBDUCF010000175.1:0-6045 GCA_040003545.1 Pyrinomonadaceae bacterium
CGCGACGCTTAAATGGAAAGACCTGGTGCTACCCGATACCCCTATTCCGACGCCATGGAATAAAGAAGCATACGAGCAGTACTCACGCGAATATCAAAAGCGGCGGACTCAAATCCGTAAAGATAATCGTCCGGAAAGTGAGATGGAAGCACTCTTCCGCGAAAATCTGGCGTACGAGCAGACAATGTTTCAACGGGAAAAGTACTGGGAACGCGTAGGCGCTTTTGAAGGGGCGATGTATGAACCGAAGGGGTACTATCGGCCGGAAGTGGATTGCATAATGTTTTCACGAACCAACCATTTTTGCGCTGTCTGCCGAAGGGCCATCGAGCGCATCATTAATCTTTACGCGCGTTAGTTAGACCGGCGCCAGGAGCAAACCATAGCAACTATGAAAAACCGTTACTTCTCGCTCGTGCTATTGCTCGGGCTGATCGCCTTTTTCCAGGTACACATTTCGGCCGCGGAACGGATCCGTTTTCAGATCGGGATTGACTCCACAACGTTTCAGATGGCGAAGCAGCCGGTTTCGGGGCGTCTGCTGGTCTTTATGACCAATCAGACGAAGCCGTTCGAAATGATCGAGCCGGACTTTCTTAACCCACGGGCTGTCTGGATCGCCGGCATGGAAGTGCGGAACCTGACTCCGGGCCAAACGATAGATTTCGATCCCAACACGCTGGCCTTCCCCGCTCAGTTTTCAACTGCACCTCCGGGTGACTACCAGTTCATGGCCTTGCTTGATACCGATCATTCCTACACCTACAACGGCGCCGGGCCCGGTGATCTTTATAGTGGCGTGGTAACTGATCGAAATCTGAACCCCTCCTCGTCTGGCGCAATCAAGTTGCCGCTAACTAAGCAGGTGACTGAGCGAGAGATTGCTGAGACAGATGCAATCAAGCTGGTCAGCTTTGAAAGTCCTTCGCTCACTGCATTCTGGGGACGGCCCATCAAAATGCGCGCCGGGATCGTACTTCCCCCCAGTTATGCAAACTCAAAAACGCAGCGCTATCCCACTGTTTACGCCGTGCATGGTTACGGCGGAAATCACGCAGTTGCCTGGCGGCGGGGGCCTGACCAAATCAAGAAGATGTCCGAAGGCAAGACTCCCGAGATGGTCTACGTCTATCTCGACGCATCCTTCTCGCTGGGCCATCACGTATTCGCCGATTCAGTGAATAACGGCCCGTGGGGCCACGCACTAACCACCGAGCTGATTCCCTATCTCGAGAAGCAGTTTCGTCTGGACACCGTTCCCAGGGGCCGCTTGCTGACCGGCCACTCGTCGGGAGGTTGGTGCACCCTTTGGCTCCAGGTGAATTACCCGGAAGTATTTGGTGGAACCTGGTCCACCTCACCCGACCCTGTCGATTTTCATAACTTCACCGGCCCTGATTTGACTCGCAACCCGTCACAAAATTTTTATCACAACGATAACGGTGCGCTTTACAATCTCGTGCGCTTTCACGGTCGCGAGATTATGACGATGGAAGACTACGCTCGCCTCGAGCGCGTCGAGGGCTACTATGGCGGACAGATGGCGTCATTCGAGGCGGTCTTCAGTCCGCGCGGACCCGACGGCCAACCAATGCCGCTGTTCGATCGCGATACCGGACGCATCGATCCATTCGTACAAAAAGCCTGGGAACGTTACGACATCACGAGACTGTTACGCACAAATTGGCCGCGGGTGGGGCCGAAATTACAAGGCAAGCTTCACATTATCGTTGGTACGCAGGACACATTTCATCTGGAAGCACCAGTCTATATTCTCCGAGAGATGCTCACTGGGCGAGGCTTGGTCGGCGAAACTACTAAAACTCCGGGCAGCGAAAAGTCAGCGCTTCCGGGCGGTGGCTACTTTGAATTCATCGAAGGCCGCGATCACTTTGATCTTTACAACGGCGGCCTCGCCGACCGAATTGCCAATGAAATGTTTGAGGTCGCCCGGCCCAAAGCGCGGAAGGCCACTCAATTGCGCAAAGCTGCTTAATCATTCAGTAATTCTTTTCAGTTATTGGACTACCTCAAAGTCAACCCATTGCGACGTAGTGCGCCGCTTCTCACCGGGAGCGTCGTCGTTGACGATAATTTGCAGCGCATATTCACCCGCCGCGGCCTGAGTAGGGAGATGCAGGCGTCCCCGGTTAAGGAGGCGTTCTGGAGTTAGCTGCCCACTTGTGTCGAGCGGTGTTTCTTGACTCGTAAAAACTTCCTTGCCATCACGGAAAAGTCGCAGTTGCGTGGTCACGTGCGCGCCGTCTTTTTTATCAGAACGCGCGTTGTAAATCAGATTCGCGTAGGCCAGGATCATGCCGGGCTGGAAGCGGCGCACGGCCGAGCTCGTTACCGCGGGCACGGGCGCCAGTGCGGCCTCAATGGTCGCGGCGGGTGGCAGGGTCGCAACAGTTCTGTTTTCCGACGCTTCGCCCAACATAATCGCCGAGAGCGCGAAATTGTTTTTGTTGGACAAGTCTGGAATAGTGATGAATTGACCGGCTGAGCCTATGCGCTGCGAGACTTGGTCGCGGACCGCGATGCGGAAGGCGTGCGGCCCGGGCTTTTTCACCGCTACATCTGCCGAATAGATCAGACCGTTCTGCTGCACGAACGCGAACTGATCACGGTCAAAGTGCGCGGTGTACGACCGCGTAAATTCATCATAGATGGCGCCCTTTTGATCGTAGGTTACAGCGGCCACATCTATTATCAGTTTCTTCGATTCGTTGGGCTCGTCCGTGAAAGTCAGATCGCGCGGTTCTAAGTATAGGAGCGTGCGGATGAAGTATCCGGTGTGCTCGTCGTAACCAAACATGGGAGTCAAACGCGTGCGCACATCCACATTGCTTAGAGGGCTGGCTAGTGCGGCGTAGAGGCTATCGCCCGTGTGTGAGCGGGTCGGCAAGAGCACCGTTTCGTCGGTGACACCCAGAAATCCCTTGCGTGCGCGTACCCGAAATCCAGGTCGCTTAACCTTCACTTCGATTTTGCGAAAGCGCAGGCCACGCTTGAACGTCTCCTCGGCTGGGCGATAACCGATCAAGTAATAGCCGCGCGACTCCTCTAGCGCGGCGCGCAACCCTTTGCCGAGGTCATTATTATTGTGCGTGAAGGTGCCGCCTGTCTCTTCCGCCAGATAGCTTAAGCCGGCCTGCTCCATCCAAAACTTGTGCGCCCGAGAATTGCGTATCTGGTCCGTGCGCCCGGCCGTCACGTCCGCAGAGGTCACATCCTCGTCCGCACCTATGTAGTCAGTGTTGACCAGGCCTCGCGCGTGCACGGTATAGATGGTGATTCCCGAACGCGTGGCGTAATCTGCGATAAAGGCCGCCCTGGGACCTAATGCCAGTTCATCAGAGAAGACCACGATCGACTTGCGACCGGGTAGTGTGCGCATGTCATGAATCAAAAAGCGAAGCATGGCCGCCGTCGGAGGATCGTTATCATTTAGCCCGAAATACGATTCGCGCATGGCGGATCGAAATGCCGGATCCAATGGTGACAAAAGATTTCCGGATTCAGGCTTCCCGGGCTGGTCACCTCGTCCTGGCCCAAATCCTGCGATGAATTCACGTCGTGTAGGTTCGAAGACGTCAAACGCGGTTTTGATGGTCGGATGCCACTCGAGTCGGCGTATAACCAGGGCCAGCTGATTTCGGTCGGAGGTAAACTGTTGGAACACGCCATTGCCCTGCTGCCCCGGGCGAAAAATCCCGACGAGATCGTGGGGCTCGAGTTGTTCGGCCAGGAACTTTGTCAGTGTGAGGCGCACCGCAAAGATGCTGCTAAACGACAGATGCCGATCATCATCTACCAGCACCGCCATAGTGCGCCGCACCTGGTCGGCTCGCGGGCGAATGGGCGGCGGAGGCGCGATCGCTTTTTTCGCGGTTGCCGATGACGTCGGTGCGGCGGCGGCGCTGGCCGGTGTAGTCAGGGCAGACGGACCCGTAGCAATGAACGAAAAGTTAGTGATCGGCTGCCGCTTGCCTTCTTCGTAGATTTCAAAATCTTCGGCTGTAAGGTCCGAAACGAGCTTGCCGTCCTTGCCCGTCACTACCGCATCTATCTGCACCAGGTTCGTCGAGATTCTTACGACGTCGTCCGGCGTTGGGGATTCCTGCGGGCGCGATTGCGAATCTGTTTTAGACTGCCGTTGAGAAGAAGGACTGCTTTCGCTTTGGAGTGTCTGCGGCAATCGCTGCCGAGCCCGGATAAGCCCCGCCACACCGGGAACCGAAATGACTAGCATGAACCCAAAAATCAAAACTCGCATCGCTAACCTCCTGGATAGTCACTGGCTAAAGTTTCCAACCGCTGGATGCCGTTTGGTTGAGGGCGGTTCTGGGGGGGGTCTAGTCTTGTGTGTGTGCATTTTAACATCACAATCTTTCCTTATTCAATACTTTTCAACTTGGATCGATGCGATATTAGAATGTCGCTTGAATTGGTACGGTCAGGTAAAATGAAATTCCAGCCCTACAAGAATTCGTGTTCGCGTCTATCGCGACCTTCTGCGGCTGGTGCCTTGTATCTTGGAGGCTTTCACCAAATCGTCTGCACTCAACTGTGGCTGAATCAAAACTCAAAATAGCCGATCTCGCCCGGCCAACCTTCAAGGCCGACCCTTACCCGTTTTACGCGCGTCTACGCGCGACCAGTCCCGTGTGCCCCACAAAGCTTCTGGGCCAGCCCACCTGGATCATCACCCGATACGACGATGCGTTTATGGTGTTGAAGGACGAGCGGTTCGTGAAAGACTGGCTCCCTCGCACGCGCTGGCTGCACAGGGTTTCCGGGGGACTCACACGACACATGCTGAATGAAGACGGACCAGACCACACAAGACTGCGCACCCTCGTGCACAAGGCATTTACGCCAAGTCTGGTAGAGCGGCTACGCGAACGCATTCAAAGAGCCTGCGACGAACTGCTTGACCCGCTGGTCGTTCAGCGCGGGATGGATCTGATGAGTGGTTATGCCTTGCCCCTTCCGCTGACCATCATTGCGGAACTGCTTGGCATTCCTGCTGAAGACCGAAACCGTTTACATTCATTGACGCGAAGTAGTCTTTCCGCCTCCGGTCTTCTCGATGTCTTGCGTTCACTGCCGGACCAGAGACTTACGATTCGTCGCTTGCGCAAGCTGATCGCTGAGCGACGTCGCGAACCACGTGAGGACCTGATCACGGCCCTCGTCCAGGCGGAGGAGGCCGGTGATAAACTTAGTGAGCATGAATTGATCGCTACGATTTTCCTTTTGCTGATTGCGGGGTATGAAACAACGGTTAATCTGATCGGCAACGGCGCGCTCGCGCTGTTACAAAACCCGGAAGCGCGGCAGCGGTTCGAGCGCGAGCCGGCGCTCGCCAGTTCGGCAATCGAAGAGGTCTTACGCTACACGAGCCCACTTGATCTGGCTTCTCAGCGCTTTGCGCGGGAGGACGTGACGATTCGCGACATAACGATCTTGCAAGGCCACGTGGTAATAGTCGCGATTGGATCGGCGAATCACGACGAAACCCAGTTTCACGATCCGGAGACGTTTGACATCGCTCGTGAACCAAACAAGCACCTCGCTTTCGGCCAGGGATTGCATTTTTGCATCGGGGCACCGCTGGCGCGTATGGAAGGGCAAATTGCTTTGACGACGCTGTTTCGTCGCTTTCCAAACCTGCGGCTAGCGCAGGAACCCGAAACGTTGCGCTGGCGCAAGAGTCTGATTGTGCGCGGCCTCGAAAAATTGCCGGTGGTGGCTGCATGAAATAAACCGAAATCGTGTGAACGGTTTTCGACGCGTAGCGGGCGGTGTGAATTGAGCCCGGCGTTTCAACGCCGGGTTAGACTAACGGTTCTGTCTCGTCGCGTCAGCGACGCATGATAAGAGGCGCATTTCAGACGTCGCTAGCGCGACGTGGATAACCAGTCAACGTTTCCCCGGCGTTGAAACGCCGGGCTAAACTCATACCGCCGCTACGCGTCGAGGAACGGCGTTCTGAAATACTTTATGGACCTTTCACAATCACTGCAGTCGGGGTGCTAG
>JBDUCF010000176.1:0-5984 GCA_040003545.1 Pyrinomonadaceae bacterium
CATCGCTGAGCGGTATCTCCGGATCGTTTTCCCCCCACAGAAGCAAGGTTGGCTGTTGAATCAGGTGCGCCTCTCTTTCGATGTAGCCGGCATGCCAGCGGCGCAAGGTGCTGAGTACGGCCCGGTGCGTGTTCGTCGAGCTTAAGGTGTGATGGCGGGAGGCAAGTTTCTTCTCGTCAAATGGTCGCGCACTCCGGTGGTAACTTTTCTTCATACGCAGCCGAAGCACTGCCCGCGAGCTAAGCAGCAACGGACCGAGCACGTCGCCAAGTACTCGCGAGCTGGTTGCCCGCAACAGCAGGAACTTTTTCGGGTTGTCATTCGTGACCGCGCCGATTAGCACCAGGCGCTCGACGCGCTCGGCATGATCCAGGGCGATGGTTGCAGCCACGGCGCCGCCATAGGAACTGCCAACCAAAATCGCGGATTGGATTTCCAGTCGCTTCATGAGACCAACCACCATTCGCGCCTGGGCTTCGATGGTGTAATCGCCGTGACGCGGCTTTCCGGAATAGCCGTAGCCCAGCAAGTCGGGCGCAATAACTCGAAAGCCGGCGCCGGCCAGCGGCAGAAAGACTTCACTCCAAACCAGCGTGGAAGAGACAAAGCCATGAATCAAAATCAGGGGAGGGGCGTTTGGATCGCCGGCCTCCTGGTAATGAATCGGCACACCGTCGACTTCGGCGAAGCGCGAATGATCGCGGTGGTAAACCAGGTCCGCGCTCTGGTTCCAATCAACATCAACCGGCCGGGTCAGAAGCCGTGCGGCCACGGCTGCGCCAGCCAGTCCTGAGGCGCCCGCAATCCAGTAACGTTTCTTCATCTCAGTAGGACAGGCATTCCTGCCTGTCAATTCTCATAACGCCCGCAAGTTACTCTTCCGCATCGCTGACAGGCTGGAATGCTTGTCCTACTCTGGCGCGATAACGACGCGGGGACGCAAAAGTTGGCTTACTTCATCATAAAAACCGATCGCAAGTAAATCGTCGCCTTCATTCCGCATTCTAACCTGCTGGCCTTCGAGCCATTTAGTTTCGGCTGGCGACAGCACCGGTACACCAATTCCATTGCGGGCTTGCTTAGATTCTTCGGCACTTAAACGCACAAACGGTAGATGGGAAAGCGCTGCATCCGGCGACATCACCAGACGCGACCCTTTACCGGCCTCGGCCTCGTGTTCCAATTGCGAAAGAGAAATCGCGTCTTCGATTTTGAAGCAGCCGGCGCGCGTGCGCCTTAATTCCGAAAGGTGCGCGCCGATGCCAAGCAACTGACCGACGGATTCAGCCAGGGTGCGAACGTATGTGCCGGCGGAGCAAACAACATTCACCGCGAGGTCGCAACTGCCATCCTCATTATGTTGCAGTAACTCATTGGCGCGGCGTACGACTTCAAACTGATGTATTTTTACGCGTACTGCCGCGCGCGTGATCTCTTCGCCGCGCCGGGCCATTTCATACAGCTTCCGGCCCTGAACTTTCTTCGCGGAATACATTGGCGGGGTTTGCTCGATTTCACCTCGCAGGGATAACAGCGCTGCTTCGATCGAGGCGGCCTCGAAGCCGGGACAAGCTTGCACGGCTGACAAAGGCTTGCCGGTGATGTCACCGGTATCCGTAGCGTAGCCCAAACGAATGGTGGCCGCATATTCCTTGTCGGCGCCACTGAGGAATTGGGCCAACCGCGTAGCCCTTCCCAGAAGCACCACCAAAACTCCGGTGGCAAACGGATCGAGCGTGCCTGTGTGCCCGGCACGGCGCAGACCAATGATCCGGCGCACCTGCGAAATTACGTCATGGGATGTCAAACCCACCGGCTTATCGATAATCAAAACGCCATCCATGGCAAGCATTGTAGATTGTTGCTTTGTGATTAGCGATTCTCGGGTTTTATGAGATGTCATTCCGCCGACAACGAGTAGTGGTTGATATTTTGCTTAAACTAATCCACCAGGAGCAAAACGCCAGATTAAGTTTGTGACCCAGTCCGTGGTTAAATAACCCTTCATGCGAAGACGTCTGGCGCAATCAAAGGAGGAAGAGTCGCTTTCGGCTCGTCTGGATCCCCAGAAGGCGAGAGAGCGCACCTTTCAGCGAGCCGTGAAACTGCTGGCCGCGAAATCGCGTTCAGTCGCCGAGCTGCGTGAGCGCCTGTTGAGCGGGCCGGGAACCAACAAAGCAATTGTCGAAGCCGTAATCGCGAGGCTTCGCGAATACGGGTATCTCGACGATGCCCGCTTCGCCGAAGGCTATGCTTCGCTGCGCCTGCGGGAAAGACCAATAGGCCGTAGAAGACTGGAGCGCGACCTCTGGCTGAAGAAGATTGATAAGAGCATTGCGGACAAAGCGCTCGACATCGTGTTTGCTGAAACACCGGAAGAGGACCTGATCGACCGGGCTATCGCCAAGCGCATACGTTTGCGCGGGCGGCCGAAGACGCGGGCTGAGACAAAGAGCCTCTTCGATCATTTGCTGCGGCAGGGTTTTCCTTTCGAACTGGTGGGCGATAAGGTTCGGGCCGTGTCAAAACCCGAGATTGATGATGAATGAGAACTTCAAGTGAATCACCACTCGCCGAAGAGTCAACTTCGCCGACGCAGTTCACGCATGATAGACTCAGGAATAGTATGACTGGCAACGACATTCGCGAAAAATTTCTGCAGTATTTCGAGCAGCGCGGGCATACCCGAGTGCGCTCGTCACCCTTGTTGCCTGCCAACGATCCGACGCTGCTGTTCACGAATGCCGGCATGAATCAGTTCAAGGATGTGTTCCTGGGTCTGGAAAAGCGCGACTATGTGCGGGCCTGCTCCTCGCAAAAATGTGTGCGCGCCGGCGGCAAACACAACGATCTTGATGAAGTCGGCAAAACCGCGCGGCATCAAACGTTCTTCGAGATGTTGGGAAACTTTTCCTTCGGCGATTATTTCAAGCGCGAGGCGATTCAGTATGCCTGGGATTTTCTTACCGGCAGGCAGGAGGAAGGCAAGCTTGGTCTGGATCCTTCCCGGCTCTGGTTCACCGTCTTTGGTGGCGACGATGAGGTTCCTGCGGACGACGAAGCAGCGGCGTTGTGGGTAGAGGTTGGCGCAAAACCCGAGCGCATTCTTCGTTTCGGCCGCAAGGATAATTTCTGGCAGATGGCTGAGACCGGGCCCTGCGGTCCGAATTCGGAAATCAACTATTACCTTGGCGAGCACCCCGAAGACGCGAACTTCAATCGGGCCGATCTGGTGAATGGGCCCGGCGACACGACCATGGAGATCTGGAATCTGGTCTTCATGCAGTACAACCGCGTTGAAGTTGAACCGGGTAAATACAAGCTGGAGCCTTTGCCCAAGCCTTCAGTTGATACGGGACTGGGACTGGAGCGCACCGCCGTTATCCTGCAAGGGAAGTTCTCCAATTACGATACAGACCTGATTCGCCCAATCGTCGAGTTCACCGCCAAACTGGCCGGCGGAAATTACGAACCGGAAACTCAGGGAGGCTTTGCCATGCGCGTCATCGCCGACCACGCCCGGGCAACTGCTTTCCTGATTGCCGACGGGATCTTGCCCGGCAACGAAGGTCGTAATTATGTTCTGCGAAAGATCATGAGGCGGGCGATTTATCAAGGTCGCCATGCTTTGAGTCTTGACGAAGCCTTCTTTTATAGGGTGACGAACTTTGTCGTCGATCAGATGAAAGAGGCCTACCCGGAATTGGAAATCCAGCGGGGCTTCATTGAAAAGATGGTGCGCCTGGAAGAGGTGCGGTTCGGCGCAACGCTTACCGTGGGCTTGAACAAACTTGATGAGCAGTTTGAGGCAACACAGGGCGGCATGCCCGAATACAAGGCCCTTGCTCGTTTGTATGACACGTTTGGGACCCCGAGAGATTTGATTCGCGTTGGTCTGGAAGAACGTGGTTTCACTATTGATGAGGAGCAGTTCAACGAATCCTTCGATGGGGCATTGCAGGAACTCCAGCGAACCGGCGCCACCGGAAAAGTCGAAGGCAAAACAAAAACAGACCCAGTCTATGCAGAAGCCGTGGATCGCTTGGGCCAGTCAAACTTCCGCGGATATGAAACGACGCGCATTGATAAATCCCAAATTGGCAGTCTCATCAAAGACGGCCATGAGGTTCAATCACTCGACGAGGCTGAAGAGGGGGAAGTCGTTCTCGATCAAACTCCATTCTACGCTGAAAGCGGCGGACAAGTGGGCGACGTTGGTCGGCTTGTAAGTACCGCCTACGATAGTGGGCGGGCCACTCAGCCAAACCCACCCGCCCTCGCAGGTGGTAGTGACAAGGCCTCGCCGGTCAGCGGCACAGACTCGACTGGGGCGGCAACCGGTGACATGGTCGCCACGGTTCTTAACACTTATTCACCGGCGCAGGGTTTGATTGTTCACAAGATCAAAGTCGAAAAGGGAACCTTGAAGGTTGGTGATACGGTAACGGCGCAAGTCGACGTCGAGAAGCGCGACGCCACGCGGCGCAATCACACGGCGACGCACCTCATGCACGCCGCTCTGCGCGAGGTGCTTGGGACGCACGTCAAACAAGCCGGCTCAGTCGTCGCATCAAACTATTTACGGTTCGACTTCACGCACTATCAGCCTCTGACGCAAAGCGAGATAGACGAGATTGAACGTTTAGTCAATCACCACATCTTGAGAAACGAGCCGGTTGAAACGAATGAGATGGCGGTTGAAGAGGCCATGCGTTCAGGCGCCATGGCCCTGTTCGGCGAAAAGTACGGCGAGAAGGTGCGCGTGCTTTCTATCAAAGGCGCCGAAGACATTTTCTCCAAAGAATTGTGCGGCGGCACGCACGTGCGGGCTACCGGTGACATTGGCGTCTTTAAGATTACCAGCGACGAATCAATTGCCTCGGGCGTGCGACGCATTCGCGCGGTCACGGGCGTTGACGCATACGAACGCTTTCGCGAGGACGAAGTAATTATTGACCAGGTTGCAAGTGGCCTGCGGACCTCGCGCGCGGAGTTACCCGCGGTCGTGGCCAAACTTCAGGATGAACTCAAGAAAACACGCCGGGAGGCAGATCAACTTCGTTTGAAAATTGCCAGTGGCGCGGTTGGCACAGCGTCCTCCAACGGTGACGAATCACGCGAAATCGCCGGAGTGCGTGTGCTGGCGCGTGATGCCAGCGGGCTTGACGCCGCCGGTATGCGCCAGCTCTCGGACACGCTACTCGCTCGGATCAAATCAGGCGTAGTGATCCTTGGCCGCAGCAGCGACGGCAAGGTTTCGCTAATCGTACGTACGTCACCTGACCTGACGAGTCGTGTCCCGGCAGGCCAGGTGATTAAGGAAATCGCGCCGATAGTTGGAGGCCGCGGTGGCGGCAAAACCGACATGGCTGAAGGCGGCGGAACCCAACCTGACAAGCTGGCAGAAGCTCTCGAGGCCAGCTACGCCGTAATCGAAAAGTTGTTGAGTTAGCCGCGCTCAGAAGTCCTGTCGGTTCTACATCGTCCTCTGTTTGTCTGTCAGAGTGATACTCATCTTTTCCAGCGTGATGCGATTCAGAGTTCCCGTTACCTTCATCTTCTCTCCGGCCTGATACTTCTTCAGACCTGCCCGGGTATCTGCGTCAAGCTTACCTGTTGGCCCTCCACCATAAAACCCGCGGTCCTTTAGAATCGCCTGCGCTTGCTTGACCTGATCCTTGCTGGCGCGAAAAACCGGCCCGCGTTTTTTCTTTACCGTTGTACTGGTAGTCGTGGTGGAGGGGTTCGTGTTCTGTGTAGCGAGTGCCAGTGAAGAAACGAATAGAATCGACAGTAGCACTGTGCAAAGTTTTTTCATTGTCTTGTCCTTTGTTTGTGAGGCGCGCCGATGAGCGCGCGCAGTTAAGTTAGTCAGAATTTACTGCCAGAGCGCGCGCATCATATCCTCGCCATCGCCTTCTCATAAGCGGAACCCGCTAACCCCCACAAACCAATATCTACCAAGATTTTTGCAGCCTAGATCC